>DASUVL010000630.1:0-6138 GCA_036379015.1 Niastella sp. | reverse complement strand
AATTCTATATAACGCATCTTCATATAGAAATTAACCAACAACAAAAAACACATCAACACTATGGCCAAAGCAAAGAAAAAAGCAGCAAAAAAAGCCGCTCCTAAAAAAGCAGCTAAGAAAAAATCACCGGCCAAAAAAGCGGCAAAAAAAGCCGTAAAGAAGGCTGCGAAAAAAGCTGCTAAGAAAGCGACTAAAAAAGCGGCTCCTAAAAAAGCAGCTAAGAAAGCCGTTAAGAAAGCAGCAAAAAAAGCCGCCAAAAAAGTAGCTAAAAAAGCAACGAAAAAAGCAGCAAAAAAAGCAGCACCCAAAAAAGCAGCGCCAAAGAAAGCCGCTAAGAAAGTAGCGACTAAAGCACCTGCTAAAAAGGCCGCCAAAAAAGCAGCGAAAAAGAAAAGAGCTGTATCTAAACCAGAGCCCATTCAGGAAAAAGAACCTATGCTTGTACCTCCTGTAATGGAAGAGGAAACGGATGAAACAGATACAGATGTTGATGTTGATACCGATGTTGATATTGATACTGATGATACCGATACTGATGTGAGTGATGTAGATACAGATGCTGATTCCGATGCTAATACCATGGAAGAAGTTGTAGAAGAGGACATGGACGAAGACGAAGATGAGGATGAAAAAGCGTAAGCATTTCCGGGTGATTTGCTGCAACCAAAAAGATTAACCTTTCCTGAGGAGGAAAGGTTTTTTTTGTGCCTGTTAACACAACCACAAACCCAATCCAAAACAACAGGCTGCACCCGAAAAACGTCGGTAGCCATACGTTAAGGACAAAAAAAAACATCCGTCCGGAGACAGATGTTTTACCAGTATTTTATGAGGCGGCTTTAGGCCAACTTTTCAACTTGCATGTAATTCAGCTCTACCGGCGTAGAACGGCCGAATATCTTCACCGTTACTTTCAACTTCTTCTTCTCGTCGTTCACTTCTTCGATAATACCGTTAAAGTCGTTGAATGGTCCTTCGATGATCTTAATAGTTTCGCCAACGATAAATGGTTCGCTCATGCTCACACCACCCGTCTCTGCCATTTCATCCATTTTACCGAGCATCTTATTTACCTCAGCCTTCCGCAAGGCAATCGGATTTTCCTTACCCAGGAAATGGATCACATTAGTCGTATTCTTAATAGCTTCGCGTAAATCGTCAGACAATTTATTTTCCAGCACTTCAATCATTACATAGCCCGGGTAATAGTTTCTTTCACGCATTACCTTCTTACCATTCTGCACTTTATAAACCTTTTCCACAGGCAGAAACACTTGCTTAACCACTTCGCCCCATCCGCCGCGGGAGATCTCCTTGTCAAGGTATTCTTTCACCTTGCGTTCTTTACCGCTCACCACCCGCAGCACATACCATTTAGTTTCTTGTTGTTGAGTAGCTTGTTCCATTATGAAAAGAGTGAATAAATAAATTTGAGGGAGGACTGGGCAACGAGGTCCATAACCCATACCACCCCGGTAATTAATAAGGTAGCTACCAGCACAATTACCGTTGATTGCTGTAATTGCAACCAGGTAGGCCAGGTCACTTTTTCAACCAGTTCCCGGTATGATTCCCTAAGGTATGTTGATATTTTGTTCATGATCAATTAATTAGCAAAATGAGGGCGGTAAATCGTAAAAATATTTCCAGGATTTACCGCCAGCATTTTATTGATAGTAGCACGGGAACAAGGATTCGAACCCTGATCAAAGGTTTTGGAGACCTCTATTCTACCGTTGAACTATTCCCGTATATCCTTAAATCCCCTGGGGGAATTAAGGAAAGATCTTCTCTTTATTAGAAAACAAAGTACTTGAACATTAAAAGCCCAAGTACTTTGCAAATATACGTAACTCCTTCTCTCCGCCAACTGGCAGAATGAGGGGGTGTTATTTTAAAATTTCAGTAACCTGTCCGGCACCTACTGTACGGCCACCTTCGCGAATCGCGAATTTAAGACCTTTTTCCATCGCAATAGGCTGAATCAGTTTTACAGTCAAATTGGTGTTATCACCAGGCATTACCATTTCAGTACCAGCAGGTAATTCACACTCACCGGTTACGTCAGTAGTACGGAAGTAGAACTGAGGACGGTATTTGTTGAAGAAAGGAGTATGACGTCCACCTTCTTCTTTGCTCAGTACGTAAACTTCACCTTTGAAATCAGTATGCGGAGTGATAGAACCTGGTTTGCAAATTACCATACCACGGCGGATATCTTTCTTTTCAATACCGCGCAGCAACAGACCTGCGTTATCACCAGCTTCACCTTCATCTAACAGTTTGCGGAACATTTCAACACCTGTTACGGTTGAAGTCATTGGTTTTTCAACCAGACCTACGATCTCAACACCTTCACCTACTTTTACACGGCCTCTTTCGATACGACCGGTAGCAACAGTACCACGACCAGTGATTGAGAATACGTCTTCAACAGACATCAGGAACGGTTGGTCAACCGGACGAGGAGGTAATGGGATGTAAGAATCAACAGCAGCCATCAGCTCTTCAACAGCTTTCACCCATTTTTCTTCACCAGCTAATGCACCAGTAGCAGAACCGCGGATGATCGGTGTGTTATCACCATCGAAACCGTAGAAGCTTAACAGCTCGCGGATTTCCATTTCAACCAGTTCCAGTAGCTCTGGGTCATCAACCAGGTCAACTTTATTCATGAAAACCACCATACGGGGAACACCTACCTGACGGGCAAGCAGAATGTGTTCTTTTGTTTGGGGCATAGGACCATCTGTAGCAGCCACAACCAGAATAGCACCATCCATCTGGGCAGCACCGGTGATCATGTTCTTCACATAGTCAGCGTGACCAGGGCAATCCACGTGTGCATAGTGACGATTTGCAGTTTGATACTCAACGTGCGCGGTGTTGATTGTGATACCACGCTCTTTTTCTTCAGGAGCTGCATCGATCTCGTCATATTTTTTTGCTGTCGCCAAACCCGATTTAGCCAAAATGGTGGTGATGGCGGCAGTTAATGTGGTTTTACCGTGGTCAATGTGACCAATAGTTCCAACGTTAACGTGAGGTTTATCCCTCTTGAAAGTCTCTTTTGACATCGTTATCTGTTTTTAGTTGTGGTGTTAAATATTTAATACGCATCCTTTAACCTGTTACGGTACAAAGGATTTATGTAACCAGCGACAGCTAGCCTATGAAGCTTCTGTTGCGTCGCACACTTCATCGTTTTGATCTATACCCGGCTGTTCTTCTTTCCGGTACCACACGGTCTGCAACCGGTATAGACATAGTTTTCAAATAACTGTTGAGCTGTTAGTGATCCCGGCTGAGCCAGGAGAACTCAAAGCGACCTTCCCAACCACGGTCGGGATGCTCTACCATTGAGCCACAACATCACCAATTGTTCAAATAACTTATGAGCCGTTAGTGAGAATCGAACCCTGAGCGACCTTCCCGACACGGTCGGGATGCTCTACCCCTGAGCTACAACATCACTAATTATTCAAATAACTTATGAGCCGTTAGTGAGAATCGAACTCACGACCTCTTCCCTACCAAGGAAGTGCTCTACCCCTGAGCTACAACGGCTGATAGAGTTTGTGAGCTCCTTACAGAAACACAACTCAAAATCTAAAAGAGCGGAAGACGATCCGCTAACCAGCGGACGCGACCTTTTTCCGATTTCCATCGAAAGAAGGCTATCGCGCTTCATTTGAGCGGAAGACGAGGTTCGAACCCGCGACCTACAGCTTGGAAGGCTGTCGCTCTACCAACTGAGCTACTTCCGCATGAAAAAATAAATTAAGAACTCCTTTATGGACAATGCCCGCCTTCGCTAAAGCTACGGCGGGCTAAGTGGGCAGGAGAGGAGTCGAACCTCTGAAGTCGAAAGACAGCGGATTTACAGTCCGCCCCATTTGGCCACTCTGGAACCTGCCCGTGTTAAAAACAAAACTAAACACCTAATGTACACTTACCAGAGCCACTTGTCGGAGTCGAACCAACGACCTACTGATTACAAATCAGTTGCTCTACCAACTGAGCTAAAGTGGCTTATTTGTCAAAAAACCTGATACCATTTTATTCTTCCTTCGACTTTCCCGACTACAAGTCAGGAGGTTCCAGTTGAGTTAAAAGCGGCAATATTAATTTGACGTGACCGTCATTCAATTTTCCTCATTTTATTGCCAAAATTACTTGGCAAATGAATTGAAAGTCAATCCTGTAAAGAACTTTCTGCCTCCCTTTTCCCTACCCTGCCATTTTTTGAGGAAGGCAAAGGTAAATGAAATTGTGTAATTCTAAAATTTTGATCCGTATTTTTTTTGCTTGTTTTCAATGAATTGCAAATTCTTTCATGGAACACCGTTATACCGGCAGCTTGTAATGCGTTTTCCAAAACGTTTGCAATGAAAAGGCGGGCGCAAGATACAGATACCTATCCATACGGACATAAAAAAAACCTCCCGTTGGGGAGGTTTTTGTAAAAGGTGAATGATTTAATATTATTTGGAATAAAAATTTAGGCCATCTCAATTCAGGCAGCTTGTTTTTCTTTTCTTCTTTTTACCTGGTTAACCAAAGATTCCAGGGCACTGTCGAACGACTCTTCAAATGACTTGGAACTGCATTTCACAAAAAACTGATGTCTGGGAACCTGAACTCTAATTTCTGCGATCTTGTCCTTTATCGTGTGGACCACATTATCCAACTTCAGGTATACGTCTACCTTAATAATGCGGTCGTGAAAGGTATTAATTTTTTGAAGTTTACGATTAACATACTCAACTAATTTTGAATCAGCAGTAAACCGCACAGACTGAATGTTTACGTTCATAACAATCGCATTTTAACAGTGAAACAATATTTAAACAATAAGTAAAAGATCTTTTTGGGGAACCCACCTGATCATGAGTGAGAAAGAGTAAAACAGGTGGCTAAAACGCAGGAAATGATATTACTACATAAGCACCATATTTAATCTCTATGAAGATAATACAACAACGTGTTTTTTCCAAATTAAAATGACAGTCATTTGTCAAAAAAAATGTCTTTAATACAAAAAAACATTTACTTAACTATTAGCTTTTGTTTAGCATAGAAACGGGAATAAAATGACGCATCATAAGAATACGGTTTCTCTATTACGCTTTGGGATGCGCTTTCTTATAAATGTCCTTTAATTTTTCAATGGTATTATGGGTATATATCTGGGTAGCAGCCAGGCTCGAATGGCCCAGTAATTCCTTTACCGCATTCAGATCGGCGCCATTATTGGTCAAATGCGTAGCAAATGTATGCCGCAATACGTGGGGACTTTTCTTATCAATGGTCGTAACGACGCTTAAATATTTTTTTACCGCCAGATAAACATACCTGGCATACAGCTTCCGGCCCTTTTCATTCACCAGCAAACACACCCGGTCGGGCGATCCAAGCGTATTTTTCAGCATTATGTATTCATTGATCTCTTTGATCAGATCCGGACTTACCGGAATGACCCGCTCCTTATTCCCTTTTCCCAACACCTTGATGGAATTGGCTGCCGTATTTACCTGGCTTTCTTTCAAATTCACCAGCTCCGACAACCGCATACCCGTATTATAAAATATGGTCAGTATAAGGTGGTCGGTCTTTCCCTGCCAGTCATCAGGAAACTCAACATGTTGAAATAAAGTATTAGTGTCCTTCTGCTCCACATACACAGGCAATCGTTTGGGCATTTTGGGCGATATGATCGTGGTCATAGGCGATTGCTCAAGCTGACCGGTACGCAAATGATATTTGAAGAAAGATTTTAGGGAAGATATTTTCCGGTTGATGGTCTTGGCGCTGTTCTTCGCTTCCTTGAGCGAAGCCAGCCAGCTGCGTATAAAGGCCGGGGCTATTTCTGTTAAAGCCGGCTCGGGCATATTGAACTGCTCACTCAGGTAGGTAAAGAGCTGATGCAGGTCTTCCTCATAAGCTACTATCGTATGAGAAGAATACCTTTTCTCGAATTTCAGGTAATTCAGAAAAGACTGGACTATAGAAGATGGTAGTTGCTGTGGCATTTTTAATGGTACCAAAGCTACATAATATAAAAATAAAAAGATAGCCGCAGCCATACAGCTATGCAGCTATCTAAATTATTTATAATAGATAAAGAATAAATATTAT
>DASUVL010000629.1:0-8237 GCA_036379015.1 Niastella sp. | reverse complement strand
ATCGGGCACGTTCAGCACCATGCTGTCGGAAGCTTTATAGGTTACCGGCGCATCCAGCGAATCGGTCGATACAGGAATATCAAACGTATCAGTTTTATTTATTAATGTATCTTTCCCGGGGATGGTATCTATTATCCTTGGAATTGAATCCAATTTCCCGGGAATGGTATCTGATCTTTTGGGAATAGTATCTGTTCGCCTGGAATTAGCATGTAATGCACGTATAGGCTTTGTTGTATCCTGAACAATTCCGGTTAAAGGATTGCCAAAATAAGGCTTGGAAAAATAATTCGCCCATATATCACACGTTAATAGCAAAAGCCATATAGATAAAATCAGGGCCGAACCATCTTTTAAATTATTTTTGCGTCCGTTCATCATATGCAGGTGGTGGCAAAAATAGGTATTAATGCATTAAGAATATGTGAAGATTAAAGTCTCCTAAATTCTTGAACATAAATGAATAAAAAAAAATTATATCGCTTGATCAAATGCTTTTTTGTTGCAGGAATTCTTCTATTTACAGGTATTGGCGCATGGGCGCAACAGAGACCCGTACTCAACACCATTATTATTGACCCCGGCCACGGCGGCAAAGATCAAGGCGCCAGTGGCCAGTTTTCGACCGAAGCCGCAGTAGCATTATCTATCTCGCTTAAGCTGGGAGAGGTGCTGGCCAAAGAATTACCAAATACGAAATTAATATTTACCCGCACTACAGACGAGCTGCCCGGCGGCGCCACCAACATTCATGATGGTCTGGAGTATCGTGCCAATTTGGCCAACCAGAGTAAAGGCGATCTGTTCATTGCCATTCACTGTAATGCGAATGGGCAAAGGGCCGGCCAATACACCGCCAGACGGGTTGTAGGGCATAGAAACCGCACCGTATATGTTGGAAGAGGGTCGAAAAGACGTAAAAAAACCATCAGGGAGCCGATCTACGAAAGCTACCTCGTAAAAAATAATGAACACGGCACCGAAACATACATTTGGGCGGCAGACCGTACCGGTTATAAAGGTGAAGCCATTCAGGAAACGGGGGAAATGGTAGAGGATAGCACCAACCAGCTCGACCTGAACTCGCCCGAAGCCATAATACGCGCCCAGTTATACGAAAAGAAATACTTTAGCAAAAGCCTGTTGCTGGCCACTTTTGTAGAAGATGAATTTGTAAAAGGCGGCCGTTTCAGCCGTGGGGTAAAACAACGGAACGAAAAAGGGATCTGGGTGTTACAGGCCACCGGCATGCCCAGTATATTGGTTGAAACCGGATTTATTACACAAACCGAAGAAGAAGAATATATAAATAGTGAGAAGGGCCAGGATGAAATTGTGACCCAAATTGTTACTGCCATTAAACGGTATAAGGCCAGTCTCGAAGGCAATTCTCCCCCACCCGTTCAGCAAGCCAGTCCGGCAGCGGCAACACCAGCAGCTTCAACAGATAGCACCGGCACTAATTAGTTTGTGGTTTATAGTTTATGGTTTGTGGTTGGTTCCTGAATATCACAGCATTTCGACTGTAAGCCTCTGTTTCCTGTTGCCGGGGACTGGGTATTGGGTAATTGTAATTTTGCGCTGATTTTTTCGTAAATCCCTCATTATCAAATTAGATTTTAATATTAACTAATTAATAAGTCATTTGCAGCACTATCTTTGCGTTATACCGTAATAGCGTTTGAATTTTAAAATCCCGGAATTCATGCTGCAAAAATTGATTTATTGCCTGTTAGGTACTGGCTTTTGCCTGGTTGTTTCTTCTTATAGAACAGCCCCGGCAATACCGGGGGCAATACCTAACGCGGTTAAACCGGGTATCAAGACCATTATTATTGATGCCGGGCACGGCGGCCACGACCCGGGCGCTCACGGTGATTTTTCCAACGAAAAAAAAGTTTGTCTGGCCATCGCATTAAAGCTGGGTGAGCAACTGAAAGAGGCCTTCCCCGATATTAAAATTTATTATACCCGCATGGGTGATACCTACCCGGAAATAAAAGCCCGAGCCGATTATGCCAATAGAAATAAAGGCGATCTGTTCATTTCCATTCACGCCAATGCAGCCCCCAAGATCAGACACAAGAAATTTACAGGTTATAAAACGGAAGTTTACTATACCCGCAAAGGGAAAAAACGCATAAAACATACCCGTCGGGTTAAAAAATATAAAATAACATATACTGATAACCCGACCCGGGGTACCGAAACCTACATTTGGGCAGCCGACCGCACCGATGAAAAAGGCGGTTATGTTTCGGAGCGTATGGCCGAAGAGGTGAATGATTCAACCGAATATGCACCGGATATCAATGACCCGGAATTTAAGGCCAAATCGTTGTTATGGACCAAACGCTATTTCACAAAAAGCCTGTTGCTGGCCAGTTTGGTACAGGAAGAAGTAGAGAGAAATGGACACATGATCAACCGCGGGGTGAAACAACGCAACGAAAAAGGCATTTGGGTGCTACAGGCAACGGCCATGCCCAGCATCCTGGTTGAAACGGGGTACATTACCCATAGCTCAGATGAAGTTTACCTGAATAGCAAAAAAGGACAGGAAGCGATGGCTTCTGCTATAGTAAGAGCTGTTAAACGGTACCGCGCCGCCGGCATCCCACAACCTGTATCACGCGCCACTCAAAAAAACCAGGTGCAGGGGGCGAAAAGTTGACAAAAAGTTGAAAAGTTAATAAGTTAATAAGTTGATAAGGAGGGGATCACTGGCCTCCCAACCTGTCAACCTTATCAACTTGTCAACCCAACCCTATCAACTTTTCAACCCTATCAACCTTATCAACCTGTTAACTTTTCACCCCTATCAACTTGTCAACCAACTTTCCCACCCCCTTGTATTTCAATTTTTTATACTTTTGCTTGCAATTGGCCGTTTTTAGAAGGGCAACCTTTGAAACAAAACCCGTTCAGATGAAACCACCTATGCAAGATTTTAAGTTCGTTTTGAACAATTGCATGAAGGGATTTGTCTGGCCATTGAAAACATCATAGTAAACTCAGATGAAAATCTCTAATGAAACTAAAGTAGGCGCGTTAACCGCTGTTGCGATCACCGTGCTCATACTTGGATTTAATTTTTTGAAAGGAAAAGGTGTCAGCGGTAAGGAAGTATATGCCGTATTCCCTAATGTCGATAAATTAGTGGTATCCAATCCGGTTTTTATTAATGGACTGCAGGTAGGTAAAGTAACCAATCTGCAGGAAAAAGATAAGAACATGAGCGGAATTGTTGTTACCATCGCATTAACGAAAGACCTGAACATACCCCGTAATTCGGTAGCTACGCTCAGTAGTGAATTATTAAGCAATACGGCAATAAATGTATTCTTAGGCAATGGTAACGACTATTTAAAGGAAGGCGACACCCTGCGAACCGAACGCTCCCTGGCATTAACCGATAGATTGCAAAAAAGTATTGACCCGGCCATCAACAACATCAACAAAACATTGCTTTCACTGGATGATGTTTTGCAAAAGCTGAATACCATACTCGACCCCAATACCCGCAATAATTTACAGGGCATCGTTGCGAACATGGCTGCCTCCAGCCGCTCGCTCGATCAGTTGCTGAATACCCAAACCGGTATGCTGGCAAAATCGATCAATAACATGCATACCATAACAGCAGGATTTGCACGTAATGGTCCAAAGATCGACAGTACGCTGAGCAATTTGCAGACAACCACCGATAAATTGTCGAAAGCCAAGATTGCAGAAGCCATTGAAAGTTTGCAGCATACGATGGCACGATTGGAAGCCGGCATTGCCAAGATCGATAGCAAAGAAGGTACGGTAGGACTGCTGTTAAATGATCGCAAATTGTACGATGAGATCCGCCTCACTAATCGCAGTTTAACTATCTTGCTCGACGATCTGCGGGTAAATCCTAAACGCTATATCAATATATCCCTGTTCGGTCAAAAAGATAAAAAAGGGCCATTGAAAGCACCGATCGATTCATTGAAATAATAAGGAAAGCTAAATAAATGATACGATATGTGTTGTCGCTGTTAGTAACGCTGGTAGTGTTATTATCTTTTGACAAAGTACATGCTCAGGTAATTACGACCAGGCCCGGTGCGGACACTATGAAATTAGTAACGCTTATTAATGCCGACCGGCTTAGTTATAACCGGCCCGACTCACTGACCGACATGCAAACGCTGGCCGGTCATGTTAAGTTAAGGCAGGGCACTACTTTGGTTAATTGCGACAGTGCCGTATTCAATAAAAAAACAAGGTTCCTCGAGGCGTTTGGCAATGTGCATATCATCGACAATGATACGGTAAACATACGATCGCAGTATCTGCAGTATTATGTAGATACCAAAATGGCCAACCTCAAAAACAACGTATCGTTAACCGATAGCAAAAGCACCCTGTACACCCAGGAGCTGCAGTACGACTTGAACCTGAAGATAGGCACCTACCACAATGGCGGTAAACTCATCAATCAAACATCGGTTTTAACCAGTCAGGAAGGCACCTACTACGAAGAGCTGAAAGATGTATACTTTAAGCATAACGTAGACCTGAAAGATCCCAAATACACGCTGAAAACAGATTCGCTGTTATACAATACGAATACCCAGATCGCTACGTTCATTGCGCCTACCACCATCATTGACAGTGCAAAACGGGTGATCAAAACCAGCGATGGATTTTACGATACCCGTAACCGGAAGGCCTTTTTTGGAAAACGCCCGGTACTGAACGACGGTGCGGTAAAAATTATCGCCGACAACATAGACAGTGATGACAGCACCGGCATCAGTAACCTGCGGGGCAATGCAGTATATGTGGATACTGCCCAGGGCGTATCGATACTGGCCAATTCGATAAAAGCCAACCGCGATGATGGCACATTCCTGGCTACCGAGCACCCGTTAATGATCATAAAACAGGACCAGGATTCGATCTATATTACTGCTGATACGCTGTACTCAGGCCGCTTAAGTAAATTGTATAAAGATCCCAGTAGCTTGCAAAGTGATCCCAAAAGGTTACAGCGCGATACAAGCAGCCGGAAACGTGATTCCGGTAGCCTGAAACCCAATATCAGAAGTATTCAACGAGATACCAGCAGCTTACAAGGTGATACCAGTAACCTGCTGCAACGAGATACCAGTAACTTACAGCGCGATACAATCAGCCCCGATCCCGATCCCGACACATCGGGAGGAGGGCAAGCTCTGAAACGCGATACCGTCAGCTTGAAAAGTGATACCGTCAGCGTGAAGCAAGATACAATCAGCCTGAAAAAAGATACAGCCAAACGCATAGCGGCAGAACCTACCCGCACCAAACAACCACGGACAAACAAAAAGACCGCCAAAACAACAACCGCCAAAACAACACCGGCGGCCAGTAAACCACCGGCCAGCGCCGACACTACTAAAAATAAGACCGACAGTGCCGACCGCTATTTCCAGGCCTGGCACCATGTTCGCATTTTCACCGATTCCATGCAGGCTATGTCAGACAGCCTTTTCTATTCGGGTAAAGATTCTATCTTTAAATTATTCACCGACCCCGTAATGTGGGCCAGCAAAAGCCAGATCACCGGAGATACCATCTTTTTATACACAAAAAATAAAAAAATGGACCGGCTATATGTATTTGAGAATGCTTTTGCCGTTAACCTTAGCGATAAAGGCATGTATAACCAACTAAAAGGTAACCGCCTGAACGGGTATTTTAATAATGGGGAAATTGACTATATGCGGGCGCAGGGCAATGGCGAAAGTATATATTACGTAAAAGACGAAAAGAATGCCCTGGTAGGTGTAAATAACGCCACCAGCGACATCATCGACATGCGGTTTAAAAATAAAGAGCTAAATAAAGTGGTCTTCATCAGTGAAGTGAACGGTACTATGTACCCTATAAAACAGGCCACGGAACAAAATAAAATTCTCCGCAGTTTTAAATGGCTCGAAGACAAACGGCCCAAAACAAAGTTTGAACTTTTCGAAGATATCAAACCGGTTATAATAAAGGACAGCGCAGATAGTTTGCAGGCAGATAGTCTGCAGATAGAGCCACCATTAGCGCCGGCAACCAAAGTAGCGCCAACGGGATCACCGAAAGTACCAGCCAAAGAACCACAGAAAGAAGCAACAAAGGAAAAGCCTATCTTCAGAAGAAGAACAACACCAACATCAAATAAACAATAACTATCAGTTGGCAATACAGCTGCCAGGGGCGCCACAGTTTAATTTCCAACTTATATTGTAAAACCCTTTCTATGTTCCGTCTTCGATTCGCATACTGCATGGCGGTGTTATGCGCCATAACCACCTGTACCTATGGTCAGCAATCCTATCCCAAAAGCTTATTGTGGCGCATTTCCGGAAAAGGACTCAAACACCCCTCCTACCTGTATGGCACTATGCACCTCACCGATAACCGGCTGTTCAATTTTGGCGATTCGGTATACCGGGCTATTGAAAGATCTGACGGACTTGCTATTGAAGTGAACCCCGATGAAATGGGCGCCTATTATGTAAATAAGCTTTTCGATGATGTAGAAGGCTCTAAACTGCAGGAGATCTTAAACGACAAAGATTTCAAAAAATACAGCGATGCGCTGGCCAAGAAATTTAAAAAACCGGCTGCAGACATAACTACCAATGATATTGTAACGGAAAAGAATAAGTGGCTGAACGATTACTTCGAAAAGGGCGAAATGGCCACTTTTGTTGATGCCTACCTGTATAATATTGCCCGCCGCCAGGGAAAATGGGTGGGCGGCGTTGAAGATATTGCTGATCAGGCCGGCCTTCTCGATGACCTGGTTGATAAATCGGATATTGATTTTCTGCTGGCCGGTGATTCTTCCTATATAAAGACAGCCAGCAACAGCATGATGGAGCGCATGATTGAGTTGTATACCAACCAGGATCTGAGGGGTATTGAAGCCATAATGTCGTCAGAATCGCCAGAACACAAAGACGCGTTGCTATTAAAACGAAATGTAAAAATGGCACGCCGCATCGATAGCCTCACGGCCCTGCGTACCATGTTTATTGCCATTGGCGCAGCCCATTTACCCGGCGACAGTGGTGTAATACATCTTTTACAACAAAAAGGTTTTACAGTAGAACCGGTATTCTCTTCCAAAAAGGTAAATGCCAAAAACTATGTTTATAAAGAAGTGCGCCTGCCCTGGCAGGAAACAGCAGACCCGCAGGGATTATACAAAGTGGCAATGCCCGGCAACCCCGTTAACCTGAAGTTGTATGGGCTAATTGAAATGAAATACCTGTTCGATGTGTACAATCTTTCCAATTATTGTACCATGGCGGTTGTAAACCCACGTGCTTCCGCTAATAAGGACAGTATTTTAAATGAGCTGGCGCAAAGAATGCTTCGTACAGAGAAGAAGCTTACTGCAAAAAAAGTGGTCAATAATGGCGTTCCGGGGAACGAATACCAGCAAGCGAACAAAGGCGAAAACATCAGGCTGCAGGTATACATGTATGAAAATGTAGTATACGTTGCATTTATGTACGCTATAAAAGAAGCAGCCCTCACCTCAGAAGATGCCAATAGTTTTTTCAGTTCATTCAATATTACCAAAACATTGCCCCCTGCGCCAGGTAACCGCGTTTTTACCGATTCTGTGATGGGAATTAGTTTTATGGCACCTGCCGAAATTACCTATAATAAAAAACTAAGCACTGATAAAGCAGGCTGGCATATAAGTGGTTTTACCGGTACCGATCTTAGTAACGGCATGTACATCCTGCTTTTTTCAAAAGATATTATACCAGGTCATTTTTTGATCAGCGACTCCGCTGTTCAAAACGAGTTAATAGCAAATATTAAGGGGCAGTATAACGACCTGCATATCGATAGCATTAACATGCAGGGCTATAAAGGCATCCACCTGCAGGGCGCCCATAACGATCAGCACGGATTGTACATGCAGTCCATATCCGTAATAAAGAATAACCGGAATATCGTATTGCTGGTTATCACCGACTCAGCTCACCAGCAAGCGCCCGAAACACAAAAAATATTCAGCTCACTTAGCTTTATTCCACCACCAGCTCTTCCCTGGAAAACATATACCACCGCCGACAACCTTTTTTCGGCCCGTGTGCCCGGCGCTTTCAGAAAATATGTAGACGAGAACAATACCTTTTTGTATTCATTCGATACAACAACAGCCAGTTCTTACTATATAATGCCCGATACCCTTTCAAAATATGCCT
>DASUVL010000628.1:0-3612 GCA_036379015.1 Niastella sp. | reverse complement strand
AATTGCATCACTTAAACCTGTGATCGGTAACCATGAATAAGTGAACCCGGCTTCTGATGCCACACCAATTTGTTTGCCGCTTGCATTGGAAATACAGGTTTTGGTAAAGTCGTCCCCCGCATTAGCTACCACAGCCGCATTATCCACCGTTACCGTCACTTGATCTGTGTTGTTGCAACCCGTGGATGTATTGGTTTTGGTTACGGTATAGGTAGTAGTTGATGATGGATTGGCAGTGGGGTTGCTGACATTGGCAGCACTTAATCCTGTGGCCGGCGACCATGAATACGTGAAACCGGCTTCTGATGCCACACCAATTTGTTTGCCGCTTGTATTGGCAATACAGGTTTTGGTAAAGTCATCCCCCGCGCTGACTGTAACGGGTGGAGAGGCTGTCACTGTCGTAAACCTGGTGGATGTACAATTTAAAGCATCAGTAACTGTGACGGTATACTTTCCTGCTACTAAACCGGTAAGGTCCTGGTTGGTTGACTGACCTGAAGGAATAACGCCGCCCTCACTGGCAACCCAGGAGTAAGTATACGGAGCTTTTCCGCCCAGCGGAGTCATATTAATAGCACCTGGTGTGGCGCAGGTAGCGTTGGTAACACTAAAGCTGGCATCAAGGCCAGTATTAATTTGTATTGAATCGAGCGTACCACATTTTGGATTAATGGTAGCAGAATTGATAGAAGCACAGGTGCTGTTTGCAGAAGCGTCTGTCCATGCCAAAAACAGATCTTTTATGGTTAACGACTGACCACATATGTATCCAATTTGGGTGAACTGCAAAGTAGTAGTCGCATTTTTGGTTACAGGACCTCCGCAGCCTTGAATTGCCCTGGTAGAAGAAAGTGTACCGTTACTGTTCCGTATGACTAAGGTGCCCCAAAACGCAAAAGCAGTTCTTGTTGAACCTGTTTTGTTGAATATAGACAAATTCAAAGTCCTATATACCGAATCACCTGTTGTACATGTATTACAAACATCTGTACCAGGTAAGGTAGCGCCCGTAAGCGTAAGATCCTTGGAATTACAGGAAGATGCAGGGGGAAACGTTGTTGTTGTTTGTGCAAAGGCATGCGAAAAAAACAGACAGGCCGTTAGAAAAAGAACGAGCAGGTTTTTAATGATTAATTCATGCCAGGCTCTTTGTTGAATAGAAACAGTAACTTGAAGACTATCATTGGGAGATAGATCTTTGGTTCGAATAGTAAAGGGGGGGGGCATACCAAAATATTTTTAAGTTCAGAAAAGGTATTTACAGGCTCCAACCGGAAGTGAAAACAAGATTAGGTTAACCACTGTAGCAACAACTATGGATTGCTGTGTAAGGGAATTGCAGGGCGACCTGGCCCTGTGACTGGTATACAAATGACGTTTGTATGGTGGAGTTGCAATATGACCTGTTCTCATACAGTAATCGTTTAGTGCATATAGATAGATTATCCGTTCAGCCGCCATGTGAATGAACACACGAATGCTGTGATGAATTAAGAGGGGAAATCAATAGGTGTAAATGCAGAAGATAGAAAGGGAGAAAAGTGAGATATTGGTAGCCCTTTTATTGTTCTGCTTTAATAATAAAGCACGGAATTAATGTGGAGGCGTGAGTATATTCCACAGTTTCCAACGAACGATTTTAATTCCTATCCTGAAGATATAATAATTTGTTACATGAATTATTTTTTTTCTTTAAGTATTAAGGGGTTTTAATACCCATTTTTAGATAATCTTGACCCGGGTCAAACTATACTTAAACATTTTGATGAGCAGTCTTCCGGACTTGATGAAACAAACTTCCTTAATTTGATATTCAGAATTTACTGGATTTTGCGGTTTTGCCTTGTTGATACTTTGGCGACTTGAAGCAACGGTGATTACAGACAATTAAAAAGTGGAACCCACTGCCACACCTTAAAAGTAGTTCATAAGAGATGGCAGTATTTTTGCTTTTTGGGATGGTTTATTGGTATAACAGAAATCAACAACCATGAAGGCCATATCCCGCTTCCTTACATTATCTTTCTTACTAACATGTATGCATGTATTATTATATGCCCAGGAAGATGTGATCATACAAGGAAAAGTATCCACGACAGATGGTAAACCTGCTGAAGGTATCACCGTAGAATTGTTTAGTAAAAACAAGGCTGACACTACCAATCAACTGGGTGAATATAAAATTTCAGGTATTAAACCTGGCAATTATATCGTTCGGGTCTTTTATGCCGGATTACAGCCCGTTGAAAAAGTGATTACAGTCTACGAAGGTGAGATCATTGTATCTGATTTTACGCTTCCGGTTAGTGAGGAGATCCTGAAAGAAGCGAAGAAAGTAAAAGAAGTGAAGGAAGTAAAAGAGGAAAAAGAGGAAAAAGAGGAAAAGGAAAAGGAGGAGAAAGCGCCGGATGAAAAAAAAGTAAAACGGGTTATAAAAGAAAATGGACCAGGAGCAAAAATGCCACTGGACAACCTGGAAAATCCACAGGTATATACAACCATACCAAAAGATCTTTTAAAAGAACAGGTAATAACCGACTTTGGAAATGCGCTTAAAAATACACCAGGTCTGCACAAAATACAGGTAAACCGGGGCATTAATTCCGGGGGCGCCTCTATGTATACAGTAAGAGGGTTTAGAACAGAAGCTTCGATGATAGATGGCGTACCGGGAAAAACAAACGGCGAAATGGACCCCGTCAATGTAGAAAGAATTGAAGTGTTGAAGGGCCCCTCTGCTACTTTATTTGGTAGCCCCTTAACATCTTTCGGCGGCATGATTAACATTGTTACCAAAAAGCCCATCGATTCACTTGACGGAGAAATAAGCTATACTACAGGAAGTTTTAATTTACATCGTATTACGGCAGACGTATATGGTCCTGTTAATAAAGATAAAAGCGTACTGTTCAGGCTAAACGCTGCCTATCAGAACCAGCAAAGCTTTCAGGATGCCGGCTTCAGAAAATCACTGCTGATTGCACCTGCTGTAGAACTACGCGCCGGCGACAGGCTCAGGGTTAACCTGAATGCAGAATTTTACAGTGCAGAAGGAACCAATCAGGCTGTTATTTTTCTGAACAGCAGCAGACAGTTGAAAGCCCGCATTCCTGATTCACTGAAGTTTGACTGGAATCGGTCCTATACCAACAATGACCTGACCATGAAAACACCAACGGTAAATGTAAGGGCCATGGTTAATTATCAGTTATCTGATAACTGGACGTCACAGACCATTATTTCCAACAATATCCGCAAATCCAATGGGTATTATCAATACCAGTCCATGAACAAGCCCACCGAAGACTCTCTCTCTCGCAATGTAGCCCTGTACAATGCTACTAACAGTGCGCTTGATATACAACAGAATATTAACGGCGATTTTACCACTGGCGCCCTCAGGCACAGATTACTTATTGGTGTGGATTATTTACTGGTAAAGGAAAATAACAACAATTCACCTACAATAGCTTTTGATTATGTGAATGGGCAACTGGGTAATGATATCAACTACTCAAAAATATCACGCTATGCAGTAGACCAGAAGCTGGATGCTAGCGCAGCTTCTGCAATCAGAAACAATACCCAGGCCAGTGTGTACAGCGCCTA
>DASUVL010000627.1:0-20778 GCA_036379015.1 Niastella sp. | reverse complement strand
ATTTCCCCCGTTGACATCCCTCCCCCCGGCACCATGTACTGCCTGCTTGTATAAGTAGTATAAAAGAACCATGCTTTATCGCATAGGGGTTAATGATTAATGTTCCAATTACCTGCCTGCCACTGATCTCCAGTTCAATTTTATATGGTCATTTTTGCCTTACCTATCAAAGAACCAATGAAAAACCATGTAATCTTGTTCGTGCTTGCCTGTTCATTTTTTTCAACTACCCAGGTAGTTGGTCAAGTGAAAGCGGCTTTTTCAGCTACCAGTATAGCAGGATGTTCTCCCCTGGTAGTACAGTTTAATGATGAGTCAACCGGTAGCCCAACCAGTTGGCGATGGGACCTGGGTAATGGTACCATCTCTTTATTTCAGAACCCCTCTACGGTTTATTTTGCGCCTGGTACCTATACTGTTAAGCAGGTGGTTAAAACGGCATTTGGAGCCGATTCCATTATTAAGCAACAATACATTACCGTATACGACAACCCGGTGGTTAACTTCACAGCCTCAGATTCTGTTGGTTGCTTTCCGTTTCCTGTAACGTTCACAGATAAAAGCACCGTTAGCGATGGCGCTATCAGTAGCCGGCATTGGGATTTTGGCGATGGCAATACCTCTACGGAAGAAAACCCCGCACATACGTATACAGGTACCGGTAATTACACGGTAACATTAAAGATCACCAGCCAGCATGGATGCAGTAAAAGCTTTAGTAAGCCACAGTACATTCAAATAGCATCTGGTGTACTGACCGATTTTGATTACGCCCCCGCGCAGAACAGCTGTAATGCGCCGATCGATATTGACTTTAATAATAAATCTGTAGAGTCAGGTACAGTTTCATATGTATGGGATTTTGGCGATGGACAAACATCCGTTGAAAGAAGCCCACGCCATCACTATATGTTAAACGGCGCCTATACAGTTACGCTTGTAGCTGTAACAAATAGCGGTTGCAGTGATACAATAAGTAAAAAGAATTTGATTGTATTGGGCAACACCCAAACACAATTTACTATACCTGGCCGTGTATGTGCCGGGGAATCGTTTTTTCCCATCAACACCTCTACGCCGGTGCCCAACTCCGTGCGATGGGATTTTGGTGACGGCAGTGGATCAACCGATGCCAGTCCGCAGAAAAGTTATGCCGCTGCCGGAACTTATACGGTTAAGCTGGTCAATCATTTTGCAGCTTGTCCCGACTCCGTAAGCAAAGCGATCACTGTATTGCCCAAACCGGAGGCTTCTTTTACAAGCGACCGCACCTATGCCTGCAGCATTCCTGCCTCATTTCAATTTACCAATACTACAGCCGGTAGTGTAAGCCAGCACTGGGATTTTGGCGATGGCAGCACCAGCACCGATGCCAATCCGAAACATGTGTACAAGGCTTTTGGAATTTATACCATACAACTGATCGTAACGGGCGGTAATGGTTGCACAGATACTATTGTCAGTCGCGATCTCATTCGTGTGTTGCGTCCGCAGGTGCAGATCAATAACCTGCCGGTAAAAGGTTGTTTGCCTTTTATTGTTCCGTTCACCGCTACTATTAATGTGGAAGATAATATCGTTGCTTATCGCTGGGATTTTGGTGATGGCACCAGTTCAACCCACCAGGCCCCGGTAAAAACATATACTGCCGAAGGAAGTTATACGGTGAAACTGGTGATCACTACCGCCAGTGGTTGTATTGATTCAATCGTTGTTCCCAATGCGGTAGAAACTGCCCCGCGGCCCCAAGCTGAATTTATAGCTACGCCGCGCGATGTATGCCGCAGTCAGGCAATTCAGTTTGTAAACCAAAGCGCCCCGGCCGGTGACCAATGGCTGTGGAATTTTGGTGATGGCGGCTATTCAACACACCATGACCCGCAACATCAATACAACGATACTGGCTACTTTAACATAACCTTCATTGCTACCAATAAGGGTTGTTCCGATACAGTGGTAAAATATAACTATGTTCATATCAATCCGCCTGTTGCCCGTTTTATAACAAGTATGGATTGTGCTGATAAATACCAGCGGTCCTTTACCGACTGGTCTATTGGCGCACAAACCTGGCAGTGGGATCTGGGTGATGGTACTACCAGCACCAGCAAAGATGCCGCTCACCGGTATGCTAATACAGGTACTTACCGCGTACGGCTTATAGTTACACACGGAGGTTGTGTAGATAGCATGTTGCAAGATGTTATTATTGCCGATGAGCATCCTGGTTTTGCGGCTGATAAAGTGGAAATATGCGCCGGGGAAGAAGTAGCCTTTACCGCTAATGATTATGACCCTGCCAACATTATTAACATGGTTTGGCATTTTGGCGATGGAGCCACCAGCAATGTGCCGGGTAAGGTAACCCATACCTACAACCGGTCAGGTTATTATAATGTGTCGCTTGTTTATACCGACGTAAATGGTTGCATTGATTCAATTGTGAAACCGAGATACATTCGGGTGAATGGTCCTGCTGCAGCGTTTGAAGCCCTGCAGCAAAAGATCTGTATTGACAGGACCGCCACATTCCGTGATCTGTCTTCTACCGATGGCACACATCCTATTGTGAAATGGGTGTGGGTATATGGTGATGGCAAAGAAGAAACCTATACTGCCCCGCCATTCGTTCATCAATATGAAAATGGTGGAACCTATACGGTTTCGGTAAGGGTTACAGATAGCAAGGGTTGCACCGACCATTCATCGCGTGAGGCTGCTATCAGTATTTCAAACCCCAAAGCCGGGTTTTCAACGGCCGATACCAGTGCCTGCCCCGGTAAACCCATTAATTTCTCAACTACCTCTACCGGCGATAACCTGCAATACAGCTGGAGTTTCGGCGACGGAAATACATCAGGTCAATCAATGCCTGTACATCATTATCAGCACGATGGTTTGTATACCGTTAACCTGTTGATCGCCGATCCCATTGGTTGCCGCGATTCCGTTAAACGGGTTGAATATATAAAGATCACTACCCCTGTTGCGGGCTTTACCATGTCAGATTCCATTGGAAGCTGTCCTCCTTTGCAGGTGCAGTTTACCAGTGAAGCCAAAAATTATGTGATCCTCCATTGGGATTTTGGTGATGGTTCTACATCTACGCTCGAGCACCCTGTTCACTTTTATAATATACCAGGTGAATACACCGCTACGCAAACGGTCATTGCACCGGGTGGTTGCATTGTCACTATGTCAAGGAAAGTAATAGTAAAAGGCCCTAAGGGCGATTTTACGTATACGCCAATTACCGGTTGTATGCCATTGACCGTTCAATTCAACGGTTCAGGCAATGGGATTAAATCATACATCTGGGATTTCAACGATGGCAATACCAACGTATCAACAGCTAATGCTACTGATTATACCTATAATCTGGCCGGAAAATTCCTTCCCCGGATGATCCTGGTCGACAGCAATGGCTGTCAGGTGCCGGTTATGGGGAAAGACACCATCAATGTGATTGGGGTAACTGCGAAAGAAACCATGGATACTTACCGCATCTGTAACAGCGGTTATATACAATTCAACGACAGATCTGTGGCTAACGATTATATTGTCGCGCACCTGTGGGATTTTGGCGATGGTACGTTTAGCACGCTCCCTAACCCAAGACACCAATTTACTACCGCCCCGGCCGTTTACAGCATTCTGCATATGGTTACAACAGCCAATGGTTGTAAGGATGTGGCCCGGCTGGCTGATACCGTGAAAGTATATGAAACGCCTAAAGTGGCGATAACCGGCGATAAAGAAGCCTGCGTGCCGGGACAGCTCAGTTTTAATGCGGTTGTCACCGGTGATGATATCAATTTGAAAAAGCACTGGGATTTTGGTAATGGACAAACGGCTGAAACAGCCACTACTGTTACTCAAACCTATCATGGGGCCGGTAGTTACCAGGTACAGTTACAAACTGTTTATCAGGATTATTGTTTCGATACAGCCCGCTATGATGTGAACATCTGGCCTTTGCCAAACACATTTGCCGGTAAGGATACATTTGTATGCCGCGGCACGCCCATACAATTAAAACCTTCAGGTGCTGTTCAATATACCTGGACAGCTACGCCAGATATTTCCTGTACACAATGCACGGCGCCGTTAATTAACCCGGCTAACAATACAGTCTATGTTGTAACGGGTGTATCAGAGCACGGATGTGTGAAAAGCGACACGGTTCATGTGCGGGTGCGTCAACCTTTTACCATGCAGGTACAACCGGGTGATACCATTTGTGCCGGTGAGCAGGTACGCCTGGGTGCTTCCGGCGCCGATCAATATCAATGGATACCGGTAACCGGATTGGATAACACCCGGGTTGCCTCGCCCAAAGCTTCACCGTCGACCACTACCGTTTACACGGTTGTAGGAAGCGATAATGATCATTGTTTTACCGATACCGGCCGGGTGACAATTGAAGTATATCCCATTCCTCAAATATTTGCAGGCCACGATACTACCGTGAATACAGGAAACACTATTCAGCTTACACCAACCTATTCAAAGGATGTGTCCTCCATCAACTGGACACCATCGAGCGGTTTAAGTTGCACGAATTGCGCAACGCCCATGGCGGAAATAAAGGGATCCGTTACGTACCGGGTTACAGCCTCTAACCAGGGCGGCTGTACAGCTTCAGATGATATCACCATTTCCTCGGTTTGTAACGGCAACAACTATTTTATACCAAATACTTTTTCACCCAATGGCGATGGCGTAAACGACATTTTCTTTGTGCGTGGAAAAGGATTGTACAACATTCATTCATTGCGTGTATTCAACCGGTGGGGCCAGCTCGTATTTGAAAAAAGGAATTTTATGGCCAATGATCAGGCTGCAGGATGGGATGGGAAGATCAATGGCAAAATAGCCGATATGGATGTTTATGTATATATCGTAGATATAATCTGTGATAATTCGAATATAGTTCCGTACAAAGGTAATGTGGCGCTGATACGATAGTTAATTTTGTTTACCGTTTTACGGGTTAACAAATTGACAGGTTGACAAGAGTTGAAAAGTTGACAAGTTGAAAAGTTAACAGGTTGACAAGTTAACAGGTTGACAAGAAATTAAAGTCAATATCCAATCAAAATCCAAACTATGAAAACCCTATTAAAAAAAGCCGTAACCGCTTTTGCGTTGTTGGCATCATTTTCAACGCAAGCCCAGGACCTTCACTTCTCTCAATTTTTTGAAGCGCCCTTATTGCGCAACCCTTCGCTGGCAGGCATATTTACAGGCGATATCAGGGTGCAGGGCGTTTATCGCGATCAATGGAACAGCTTCAGCGATGCCTATCGTACCGGGTCGTTTAATGCAGAGTACAAAATGCCGGTAGGCATCAGTAATGATTTTATAACGGCTGGTATGCAAATGTTATATGATAAAGCCGGTACCGTTGGATTGACCACTACCCAATTGCTGCCTGCATTGAACTATCATAAATCATTAAGTGATGATAAAGTATCATTTTTATCATTGGGTTTCATGGGAGGCTTAATACGCAAGAGCATTGATGTAACTAAAATGACCACGAATAGTCAATATAATGGCGGATGGGACCCGGCGGCACCGAATGGTGAAACATTTGCGGTACCCAATTTTAGTACCTGGGATGCTTCAGTAGGCATGAGCTACAATACCGCTTTTGGCGCCAATGGTGCAAACAGCCTGTTTGTTGGCGCAGCATACCATCATTTAAATAAACCCAGGAATTCATTTTATCGCGATGCTACAACGGTGTTAAATCCGAAATATGTTTTTTCAACGGGTGTAAAGTGGTTTGTTGACGACTATTCCTCATTCACCCTGCATGCCGATCATTCTCAGCAGGGAACCGTAAAAGAAACTATTGCCGGTGGTTTATATTCTTACAACACAGGCAGCTTTGTTGATGATAATGCCTGCGTATTGCATTTCGGCGCCTTTTTACGTTGGAAAGATGCATTTATCCCGGTTGTGAAAATAGATATGCGGGCATTGTCGGTAGCGCTAAGCTATGATGTAAACGTATCACAGTTGAAAACAGCCAGTCAGGGCAGGGGAGGTTTTGAACTTTCCTTATCCTATGTAGGATTTTTCGATCGGAATAATGCCGCCCGTGATGCCGTGATGTGCCCGAGGTTTTAAGACGGGAAACGGGAAACGTGAGGCGTGAAACGGGAGACGGCAGACGTGAGACGTGAGACGGCAGACGTGAGACGTGAAACGTTAAAAAAGCATAAACCCGATAACCGGTAACCGGTTCCTGGTAACCGGCAACTGGCAACCGGTATCAGGCAACTGATTTAGCCATCCCCGTAAGGCCACTTTTTATGAGTGGTGATCATTGAATGTGGATTCAGCTGTACATTACATTTTAGTCATTTACAGCACTAATAAATAAACACACATCCAATGACCCGCATAGCATTAAAAGTACTGTTCCTGCTTGCCATGTATGCCAACGGTTTTTCGCAACCCCAAACGAAAAAAGCCGACAAAGGGCAACCAATGGCAGTCATTGCGTATTATTTGGGCCCGGCAGCCCAGGTTGACAGTTTTGCGGTTGAAAAGCTGACCCATATCATATTTAGCTTTTGTCATTTAAAAGGTAACCGGCTTGCCGTAGATAATGCCAGGGACACCCTGACCATTCAACGGCTGGTGGCATTAAAAAAAAGGAATCCTTCGTTAAAGGTGTTGTTATCCCTGGGCGGATGGGGTGGTTGTGAAACCTGTTCCGATGTGTTTGCCACCGAAAATGGCCGCCAGGAATTTTCCAGATCGGTTAAAGGACTACTTGATTATTTTAAGGCCGATGGTATTGACCTCGATTGGGAATACCCGGCGATCACCGGTTTTCCGGGCCACCGGTTTGTTCCGGAGGATAAACCCAATTTCACCAAACTGGTGATGGAATTGCGTAAAGCGATCGGCAATAAAAACGAGATAAGTTTTGCCGCAGGTGGTTTTACCCAGTTTCTCGAAGAATCTATTGAATGGAAAAAGGTAATGCCGATACTTGACCGGGTAAATTTAATGACCTACGACCTGATAAATGGCTATAGTACGGTTACCGGTCACCATACACCGTTGTTTTCTACACCGCAACAAAAAGAATCTGCAGACAATGCCATGCATTACCTGGATTCAATAGGTATTCCCTCCAATAAACTGGTGATCGGTGCGGCGTTCTATGCCCGCGTTTTTGAGAACGTGGATAGTGCCAATAATGGGTTGTATCAACCAGGTAAATTTAAGCGGGGTGTACAGTTTAAAGCATTCCCAAAAGTGTTATCTGCTGATAGTGGTTTTGTATATCACTGGGACCCTGTAGCCAAAGCGCCCTGGATGTATAATGCCGCACAAAAACTGTTTGTAACGTTTGATGATACTACCTCTATGCGGCTTAAAACAGCTTATGCCGCTGATAAAAAACTGAATGGTATTATGTTCTGGCAGTTGGGTGAGGATACCTTTAACGGAGGGCTATTGGATGTGATTTATAATGAGAAGCAGAAGAAGCAATAGGTGTCAATGATGAATCGTGAACGTGAAACGATTATCGGTACTGGATTTCACTTTTTCATTTCATATTTTTCATTTTTATTGGACATTCAATATTCAATATTTTCAGTTCCCTTAGGGGGTGGGTGCTCTTTTTCCCAATTCAATCACCTCACAATCCCTCATATTTTTTTCATCAATAACAAAGCGGATCAGGGTGCGCACTTTGTGCCAGCCCTGCATGCCGGCTGCACCGGGGTTCATATGCAGGCATTGCAGCTTATCATCGAACATGATCTTTAAAATGTGCGAATGGCCGCAAATAAATAGCTGTGGTGGATTGGCCAATAATTCTTTTTTAACAACCGGGTTGTATTTTGGCGGATACCCGCCAATGTGGGTCATATAAACAGCTATGCCTTCACAGGTCCAGCGAAGGTTTTCCGGATAAACCGTTCTGATATCCTGGCCGTCAATATTACCGTACACGCCTTTCAGAGGTTTAAAAGCGGCCAGTTTATTGGCGAGCGTTATGTTCCCAAAATCGCCGGCATGCCATATTTCATCACAGGATGAAAAGTGGTTGAAGACTGCTTCATCCAAATGGCCATGCGTGTCGGATATCAACCCTATTCGTTTCATGATAAAACTATATAGCATTAGCAATGCTTACAATGACCGGCTGCCGTTTTACGGGCGGTAACCGGTTTCTTCTTCGGCCAGTTCTTTTATGGTATCCAGCGTTTCTTCCCAATTCTTTTCGGCATGTGCAACCATCATCTGGGAAGGGAAATTAACATGTGTCAATTCTAACACGATGCCCGTTTCATTCGGGGTGATTGTTAACGTGATCTCCGAATAATTCTCCGGACTATCTTCTGTTGCTGAAAAGATACTCCAATAGGTATAGGAAAGCGTCTTTTCCGGTTCAAATTGAAGCAGGGTTCCTTTGTCCTTAACTTCTTTATCCTTGTACACGAAGGTGAAGGCGATGGGGCTTCCCGGTTGCCAGTCGGTGATCATTTGCACGCCTAACCATTGTTCAATCCATTGATTATCGGTTAAAATGGTCCACACTTTCAACGGCGTAGCGTTAATGTGTCTTTCTTTGGTAAGGATTAAGTTCTTTTTCATCTGTAAATATTAATTGGAGGTTGCAAAAATACGGGATGCAAGATACATGGCCCAGGTACAATAAGCAACAGGTAATAAATATTCATTAACTTTATGTCAACGATTATTGCCATGCCATTCTTTCGCAATTTTACATATTGGATCGATAAGCGGAGCTGGAAATATGTGTTTCTGCTAAAAACTCTTGAGCTTTCTCTATAAAAGTCCGGAATACCCCGCAATATTTACCGCTTTCTGCCTTTGTTATTATGCCTGGAGTATTCCATTAGCATATTAGCACCTGTCTTCTTCACCAGTTGGCGGATACGGCGGGCAAGCATTGTCACATTATCGTTTATCACATTATCAAATTATTATTATGGCTTATTATTATAAACTTGGGAACGTTCCCCACAAACGCCATACACAATTCCGCAAAGCGGATGGCTCATTGTATGCGGAGCAATTATTTTCAACCGAAGGATTCTCCAATGATTATTCGTTGTTATACCATTGCCTGCCGCCTACAGATATTATTAAAACAGAACCTTCCTACGATGTATCCCCAAAAATTGCTGAAGAAAAAATGCTAAAACATCGCAGCTTTGAAGGGTTTAATATAAAGCCGGCCAGTGATTACCTGCAAAGCCGTACGCCGGTATTGGTGAACAATGATTGTCATATTGTGCTGGCTGCGCCACAGGAAGGGATGCACGATTATTATTTTAAAAATGCAGACGCCGATGAAATGATCTTTGTACACGAAGGATCTGGGGTATTACGCACCATGTACGGCGAGTTGCCGTTCGGGTATGGCGATTACCTGGTTGTTCCGCGCGGTACTATTTACCAGGTACAGTTTAAAGATGCCAACAACCGGCTCTTTATTGTAGAATCATTCAGTCCTATCCGGTTCCCCAAAAAATACCTGAGCAAGAATGGCCAGTTGATGGAGCATGCACCTTTTTGCGAAAGGGATATTCGTCCGCCGCAGAACCTGCCAACCTTTGATCAGAAAGGCGATTTTTTGATCCGCACCAAAAAACGCGGCATCATGTATAACCTGCACTATGGCCATCATCCATTTGATGTAGTGGGTTGGGACGGCTGTTGCTACCCGTTTGCTTTCAGTATACATGATTTTGAGCCTATTACCGGCCGGGTGCATCAGCCACCACCCGTGCACCAGACATTTGAAGCCAATAATTTTGTGGTATGCTCCTTTTGTCCACGTTTGTTTGATTATCATCCACAATCTATACCGGCGCCCTATAATCACAGCAATATAGATAGTGATGAGCTGTTGTATTATGTTGATGGCGACTTTATGAGCCGTAAGAATGTAACCCGTGGTATGATCACCTTACATCCTGGTGGTATTCCGCACGGACCGCATCCGGGCGCTGTAGAAAAAAGCATAGGCGCTAAAGAAACACAAGAGTTGGCCGTGATGGTTGATACATTCCATCCGTTACAATTGACAAAAGAAGCGCTGACCATAGAGAATGCTGATTATACGATGAGTTGGGCAGAGTAGGGGAAAACGAATGTGATAATGTGATAATTTGCTAATGTGATAATGAAAGACAAATATAAATACGAATATGATGATGTGATAATTAGCTAATCCCGACTAAAGTCGGGACAAATAGTGATAATAAATACAAAATACAAAGTAAAGACCTGTAAGGTGCCGCATTTGGGCCAGAAACAGGAGAGCGTTTACCGGCTCCTGAACAGGTCATGATTAAAGATTTTGCCTTTTGCATTTCACGTTTTCCCTTTCACGTTTCACGTTTGCCGTTTCACGATTCACGATTGCCGATTAACCACTCGCAGTAATATTTAAAATATTCAATTCACTTAATCGTCTGTCTTATAAAGGCAGGCGATTTTTTTTGTAAAAGGCTTGGCGGTATCGGACTTTTGGCATTACTTTGTGTTTAACCAAATGGTTAAACTACATGGCTAAAGCAATTAAGGAAGATATAAGCACGGAGCAAAAGATACTGGAAGCCGCCAAGCAGGTATTTATGGAAAACGGGCTCGATGGGGCCCGCATGCAGGATATTGCGGATAAAGCAGGCATCAATAAAGCCTTGTTACACTATTACTTCCGCAGTAAGGATAAGCTGTTCGAACGCATCTTTATCGAAGAGGCGGCAAAGTTTATGCCCAAGGTAACGACGATCATGCTTTCGGATATTTCGCTGTTTGAAAAGATTGAAAAGTTCATGTGCGAGTATATCGATACGCTTTCGCAGAATCCGCTGCTGGCCAATTTCATTCTGAATGAAATAAACCGCAACCCCAAAGAAATGATGAAAAAGATCTGGGGCAACCACCGGCCGCCGATCGACAAGGTGGAAGAGCATGTTGCGAAACTGGTAAAGAAAGGTGAGATCAAACCTATTAAGGGATATGAATTGATGATCAACATGGTTTCCCTCTGCATATTTCCGTTCATGGCCCGGCCCATGGTACAATGGGTTACTAAAACCAATGATGAAGAGTTTATAAAGATGATGCAGCAGCGTAAAAAGACCGTGGTACAGTTTGTAATTGACTCAATAAAGAAATAAAAATTTTTATCATGCAATTAACTAAATGGTTAAACCTAATGATTAAATTTTGTTTACATATAGCGGTGCTGCTATTGGTTGTTAGTGTACAGGCCCAGGACAACAGCCGGCTTACTTTGGAACAAGCCTATGACCTGGCCCGGCAGCATTATCCCGTCATCAGGCAAAAAGACCTGGTGCGCCAGACCGCCAACCTGACAATTGAGAACCTGAACAAAGGTTTCCTGCCTCAATTGAATATTTCCGGACAAGCTACGTATCAATCAGATGTAACAAGTGTTCCCGTCAGTATTCCGGGTATTAAAATAGATGAGCCCAGTAAAGATCAGTATAAGATACAGGCTGAGTTAAGTCAGCTGGTGTACGACGGCGGCAACACAGCTGCTCAGAAAAATGTACAAAATGCCAATGCATTGGTCGAAGACCAGAAAGCGGAAGTAGAATTGTATAAAGTGAAAGACCGCATCAACCAGTTGTACCTGGGCATTTTATTGGTTGATGAACAATTGAAGCAGGTAGCCCTGGTAAAAAACGATATTCAACTGGGCATTAAAAGAGTAGAAGCACAGGTAAAGAACGGAACAGCATTTCGTTCAAGCCAGTTAACCCTGGAAGCTGAGTTAATGAAAAATGATCAACGTGTTATAGAGCTCAATGCGAACCGCAAAGGATTGGTTGATGTACTGTCCCTGTTCATTAACCGGCCATTGCCTGCTACTGTACAATTGGAACAACCTGCTGTTGTAATGACCTTTGTAAAGGAAACTGTTGCGCGCCCTGAATTGAAATTATATAACTATCAGGGCGAATTGTTCAAGGTGCAAAACCAGTTGATCAGCGCAAAGAACCGCCCGCGTACCAGCTTGTTTGTGCAAGGTGGTTATGGCCGGCCAGCTTTGAACATGCTGAAAAATGAATTTGAGCTTTTTTATATAGCAGGCGTGCGATTGAATTGGGGACTGGGTAATTTATATACCACTAAAAAAGAACGGGAATTGCTGCAGGTCAATCAACGGATGGTAGAAGTACAGAAAGACCTGTTTATGCTCAATACCAATACACAGCTCAAACAGCAACAGGCAGAATTGGATAAACTACAGCAACTGGTTCAGAGTGATCAGCAAATTATCAGTATACGAACACAGGTTAAAGAAGCGGCCAATGCACAGTTGTCGAATGGGGTGATCACCGCCAATGATTATTTAAAGGAAGTAAATGCCGAAGACCAGGCGAGGCAATCACTCATTGCACATCAGTTGCAGCTTATTCAGGCGCAGATCAATTACCGTACTTTATCTGGCAACCAATAATTAATTCGATAATTAGATAATGTGATAATGTGATAATGCGAAGCTCGCGCGTTAGCATTCCATAACATCCTGTATTTCATAATCACATTATCGAATTATCACATTATCACATTAATTGAAAGATCATGAACAAACTTATTGTAACTCTTATCAGTGCTACAGCAGTGTTGTTTACTGCGTGTAACCGTAACGCCCCAAAATTTGACGCTTCCGGAACATTTGAGGTAGATGAAGTGATTGTTTCTGCCGAACAGAGCGGAAAGATCTTATCGTTTAATGTATTTGAAGGACAGGCGATCCCCAAAGAGCAGGTGATAGGAATTATAGATGCGGAGAACCTGTCGTTGCAAAAAGAACAAATGCAGGCCAGTATTGAAGCGTTGCATGAAAAAACGTCTGATGTGCTGCCGCAGATAAAATTATTACAGGAACAACTGGCCGTTCAACAATCGCAGTTGAACAATCTGCAGCATGAACGTACCCGTATTGAGAACCTGCTTAAACAGGACGCAGCTACCGGCAAGCAGTTGGATGATATTACTTCACAGATCGATGTGTTGCAGAAGCAAATGGATGTTACCCGGCAGCAGATCAATGTACAACGTACCAATACCAGTACCCAGAACCGTTCTGTGCTCAGTGAAAAGAAACCCCTTGAAAAAAGGGTTGAACAATTAAGCGAACAAATAAGCAAGGCTCAGATCGTTAATCCGGTTAATGGTACGGTTATTACCAAGTATGCCGAAGCCGGTGAAGTAACATCAGCGGGAAAAGCACTGTACAAGATCGCTAATCTCGATACGCTTACACTACGTGCGTATATTACCGGTACACAGTTGCCGCAAATAAAACTGAATCAGTTGGTAAAAGTAATGATCGATAGCGGCGCCAAAGCATATCGCGAATATCCCGGAACTATTACCTGGGTAGCTGACAAGGCAGAGTTTACGCCAAAAACCATTCAAACCAAGGAAGAACGCGCCAACCTGGTGTATGCCATTAAAGTAAGGGTAAAGAATGATGGGTATCTGAAGATCGGTATGTATGGCGAAGTGATGTTTGTTAAGTAGTTGATTAGTTGATAGAGTTGATTAAGGTAATAAAGGAAAACTCTGTCAACTGTATTAACTCTATCACCATTTCAACTCTATCAACTTTTAAACTGTCAACCTATGACTTCTGTAGTCGCTAATAATTTGACAAAGCACTATGGCAAAAAGAAAGACACCGTCCATGCTTTAAAAGGCGTTTCCTTCGAAGTAGAGCAGGGTGAGCTATTCGGGATCATCGGTCCCGATGGCGCCGGTAAAACATCTTTGTTCCGTATTCTTACTACTTTATTATTACCCGATGGCGGCGCTGCTTCGGTTGACGGTTTGGATGTAGTAAAAGATTTTAAAGCCATTCGCCAACGGGTAGGGTATATGCCGGGCCGTTTTTCCTTATACCAGGACCTCACCATTGAAGAGAACCTGGAGTTCTTTGCTACCATCTTCAATACTACCATCAAGGAAAATTACGATCTCATTAAAGACATCTATTCGCAAATTGAACCATTCAAAGACAGGCGGGCCGGTAAATTGTCAGGCGGCATGAAACAAAAGCTGGCCCTGAGCTGTGCGCTTATTCACAAACCTTCGGTGTTGTTTCTGGATGAACCTACAACGGGTGTGGATGCCGTATCGCGGAAAGAGTTCTGGGAAATGTTACGCAGCCTGAAAAGGCAGGGGATCACCATTTTGGTATCAACGCCGTATATGGATGAAGCCAGTTTGTGCGACCGCGTGGCATTGATACAAAATGGCGAAATATTATCGGTAGATACGCCGGAAGGAGTGATTGATGCCTTTAAGCATCCGCTGGTAGCGGTAAAGGATGGCAACATGTTGCAATTGTTGAATGTCCTGCTGAATTATGAAGGTGCGCAGGACGCGTATCCTTTTGGCGAATACCATCACGTGGTATTAACAAACGGTTATACGGCTTCGTCCATAACAAACTATTTACAACAACAGGGGTATGATAAACCGGATATTCAAACCATCCGTGCAGATATTGAGGATTGTTTTATTGCGTTGATGAAGTCGGAGGTCGGAAGTCAGAGGTCAGAGGTCTGAAGTCTGAAGTATGAAGTATGAGGTCGGAAGGAATTGAACATTCACCATTGACAATTCACCATTCACCATCAAAACAATGAAAACAAACAATACAGCTATACAGGCAGAAGCACTTACAAAGCGGTTTGGTGATTTTACTGCGGTAGACGCCATTTCGTTTGAAGTAAAGAAAGGGGAGATCTTTGGTTTCCTCGGCGCCAATGGAGCGGGTAAAACAACGGCCATGCGCATGTTATGCGGGTTGTCGATGCCTACATCCGGCAAAGCTTCTGTCGCGGGGTTTGATGTATTTAAACAAACCGAGCAGATCAAAAGAAACATCGGGTATATGAGCCAGAAGTTCTCTTTGTATGAAGACCTTACCGTTAAAGAGAACATCCGTTTCTACGCCGGCATTTATGGTAAAAGCGATGCCTTTATAAAAGAAAAAACGGCCTTTTTATTAAAGGAGCTTCATCTGGAAGGAGAAGCCAATAAGCTGGTGAGATCATTACCCCTTGGTTGGAAGCAAAAGCTGGCTTTTTCAGTGGCTATTTTTCATGAACCTGAGATCGTGTTCTTAGATGAACCAACCGGTGGCGTTGATCCGGTTACCCGGCGTGAGTTCTGGAATATGATCTATAAAGCAGCCGAATCGGGTATTACCATCTTTGTGACTACCCACTACATGGATGAGGCAGAGTATTGTAACCGCGTTTCTATCATGGTTGATGGACGCATAGATGCCCTGGATACGCCAGCCCAATTGAAAAAAACATTTGATGCGCGCTCTATGGATGAGGTGTTTTTGAAGTTAGCGAGAAAAGCGAAGAGAAGTGATTAGCTAATGTGATAATATGATAATGTGATAATGAATACAGCCGCACGCTGCAAGCTGCAAAGCCGAAAGCAAAATACAAAAACGCAAAACGCAGCACTCAGTTATTTATAAACTCCCCTTTAGGGGCTGGGGGTAAAACTTATTCATATGAAACAATTCATCTCTTTCGTAAAAAAAGAATTCCATCACATTGGGCGCGACAAACGTACGCTGTTTATTTTATTGGGTATGCCCATTATGCAGATCCTTATTTTCGGATTTGCGCTTACCAATGAAGTAAAGAATTCACAGATCGCCATCTTCGATCAGGCAAACGATTTGAGTACCCAGGCGCTCCGCAGTGAGCTCGATGCCAGCCGGTATTTTGATATTGCACAGGACCTGCATTCTTACCAGGAGATAGAAGCTGCTTTCAAAAAAGGAAAGATCAAACTGGCGGTCATCTTCCCCGAGAACTTTGCCAACGACCTCGATCATTTTAATACAGCACAGGTGCAGCTGGTCGCCGATGCATCGGACCCGAACGTGGCTAATACTTTGACCAACTATGCCACTGCCATTATACTGGACTACCAGGACCGCATCACCAACAACCGGCAATTGCCCTATACCATTAAAACCGAAATGCGTATGCTGTATAATCCGCAGCTTAAGGGGGCGTACAATTTTGTGCCGGGTGTAATGGCCATGGTGCTGATGCTGGTGTGTACATTAATGACAGCCATTACCATTGTGCGTGAAAAAGAACTGGGCACTATGGAAGTTATGCTGGTATCGCCGATGCAACCTTTTAAGATCGTAGTGGCCAAAGCAGTGCCGTATTTGTTATTATCTATTGTAAATATCACCAGTATCCTGTTGCTGAGCGTGTTTGTGCTGGATGTGCCCATTAATGGCAGCCTGTTGTTACTCATCTCTGAAAGCATCCTGTTCATACTTACCTGTCTGGCATTCGGCTTACTGATCTCAACCGGCACCGACTCACAGCAAACGGCCATGTTCATTGCTTTGACCGGCATGTTCTTGCCAACGATCATGCTCAGCGGTTTTATGTTCCCTATTGAGAACATGCCCTTGCCGCTGCGGATCATTTCCAATATAGTACCGGCCAAATGGTTTTATTATATCGTAAAAGAAGTGATGATCAAAGGATTGGGCATAGGTGCTGTTTGGAAAGAGACACTGATCCTGTTTGGCATGTTGTCGTTCTTACTGATATTGAGCATTAGAAATTTCAAAATCAGGTTGGCGTAAGCCATCATTATTGTTAAACGCCCTTTCCCCCCTTTAGGGGCCGGGGGTAAATTATTAATATGAGAACCTTACGTTTTCTGTTGCAAAAAGAGTTCCGGCAAATATTCCGCGATCCATCTATTATCCGCATCATATTTATAATGCCTTCCATACAATTGTTGATATTACCATGGGCGGCAGATTATGAAGTGAAAAATATTCAGCTCAGTGTGGTGGATCATGATCATTCGCAATACTCCCGGCAGCTGGTTAACAAGGTAACGGCTTCCGGTTATTTCAGGCTACAGGATTATTCCGGTTCCTATTCCAATGCCCTGCAACAGGTTGAACATGATGATGCCGACCTGGTGTTGGAAATACCGGCCGATTTTGAAAAGAAGCTGATCAAAGAAAATGAATCTACTTTGTTCATGGCCATTAATGCCATCAATGGCGTAAAAGCGAATTTAGGAGGCGCTTACCTGCGAAGCATTATACAGGATTACAACCGGGAAATACGGTTAAAATGGGTGCAGTTGCCCCGGTTCAATCCCGAATTGCAGGTAGAAGTTACTTCTTCCAACTGGTTCAATCCTTCCATGAATTATAAGTATTTTATGGTGCCCGGCATTTTAGTGGTGCTGGTAACTATGGTAGGTTCGTTCCTGGCATCTTTAAACATTGTGCGAGAGAAGGAGATCGGCACCATTGAGCAGATCAACGTAACACCGGTTAAAAAATATCATTTCATATTGGGGAAACTCATTCCATTCTGGATCCTGGGCCTGCTTATTTTAACCATCGGACTTACAATAGCGCGGGTAGCCTATGGCATTCTGCCGGCAGGCAGCTTGCTGGTGATCTATACGTTTGCAGCGGTGTATCTGCTCGCGGTACTTGGATTGGGTTTGTTGTTATCAACCTATACCAGTAACCAGCAACAGGCCATGTTGTTATCGTTCTTCATGATGATGGTGTTTATTTTATTAAGCGGTTTGTATACATCTATTGACAGTATGCCGGCGTGGGCAAGAGCTATTACAAAGATCAACCCGGTTACTTACTTTATTGATGTAATGCGTATGGTGGTATTAAAAGGAAGTGGGTTGAAAGATATCAGTACACACCTGTTTACGGTGTTGGGATTTGCGGTTGTGTTAAACACCTGGGCTGTGATCAATTATAAGAAAAGATCATAAGATATACTACAAAAAATAAGTGTCCCGATTTATCGGGACACTTACATATTTTTAGCCATGTAATTACCGGATCAATAATACATAAACCCCTTTTCTGAATAAACAAAGGAAACAACTTTTGTTGATCTGTTGTAGTTCACGCCAATATACAGATCACTGCCTTGCATAAAGCTTTCGGTATTGACGGTACTGTCGTTTACAACAACTTTTATGGTATGGTAGCCTTCGGTGTTGGCGGTAGAAATACTGGAGGCCAGACCCAATAAAGGGCTTGAAGATACCTTTGTGTTAAACAAAGGCTGATTATCAATAAACACCTGCACATTATCCTTATCAAAGGACGACTGAATGTCTACCCCCAGATCAAACACCGCAGGGTTGCTTGTTTTACGGCATGCTGCAAAAAGCAGCAATACCAGCGGGATAGACAATAAAACTTTTTTCATAATATTTGTAGTTCATGGCTGAAAGCAGTACGACAACCGGATACCCGTTTTCGTTGCATGCTTATAAAGTATGTGACGGGCAAAGTTACGTTAACTTGCACCATTTCAAAAAGATTCCTGGTATAAGTCACAATAAAATAAATCACAACCAAAAAATCATATTATGGAATACAGGCAATTGGGTACTTCTGGGGTAAATGCGTCAGTAATTACGTTTGGTGCTTGGGCCATTGGCGGCTGGATGTGGGGTGGGGCTGATCGTAAGGAAGCTATTGCAGCCATACAAGCGGCATATGATAACGGCGTTACGTCTATTGATACAGCGCCCGCCTACGGGCAAGGGGCAAGCGAAGAAATTGTAGCGGAAGCCATAAAAGGTATTCCGCGCCACCGGTTGCAGATACTGACCAAGTTCGGTTTGCGCTGGGATGTGCAACAGGGTGAGTTCTTTTTTAAAAGCAAGGATAATGATGGCCGGGATATAGATATATACAAGCTCGCTTCCCGGGAAAGTGTGATGAAAGAATGTGACAATTGCCTGCGTCGTTTGCAAACAGATTATATTGATCTTTTCCAGATCCACTGGCATGATACCACGACGCCCATTGCCGAAACGATGGAAGCGTTGTTGCGGTTGCAGGAGCAGGGCAAGATACGGGCAGCGGGGGTGTGCAATTATTCAGCGGCACAAATGCAGGAGGCGGAAAAAGTTCTTCCCCTGGCATCGGCCCAGGTTCCCTACAGCATGGTATTACGCGATATTGAAAAAGAACTGGTGCCGTATTGCCTGGAAAATAAAAAAGCGATCATTGCATACAGTCCGTTGCAACGCGGATTGCTGACCGGTAAAATAAAACCTGGCCATACTTTCGCAGCAGGGGATAGCCGGGAAAGCAATCGCTTTTATACAACCGAAAACATTACACGGGTGAATAACCTGCTCGATACACTTCGTCCATTGGCCGCTGAAAAAAATGCGACCCTGGCACAACTGGTGCTCCGCTGGACCATTGACCAGCCGGGGATTACCATTGCGCTGGCCGGTGCCCGCAATGCTGAGCAGGCCGTTCAGAATGCGAAGGCGGCGGAGATACAACTTACCAAAGAAGAAATCGGGTTAATCAATCAAAAGCTGGATAAGCTGGAATTGGTGATGGGATAAAGTTAGTATCATTCGAGACTTTTTGAAGTGTGTTGATGGCATTTGATGCTATGCATGATGGATTTGACAAACAGCTTGCTGTTTTGTGTGGCTGGTTTGTTGATTTTGATCTCCTGCTCACTGAGTTTGACACTTTACTTATCAGTTTTTGACAGGCTGTTTGCTGACTTTGATGAAAATATTTTCGGGTTTGATCAATTGTTTGTTGAGTTGATGGCTACATGTGTTGGGTTGTAGCTTACTCTTGTCGTGAGTTAGCTTGCTCTTGCCGTGAGTAAGCTAACTCACGTAATGCGTAAGCTTCTACTCGCACGACTGCCCACTTCAAACCGCTTTGCAATTCCTTCAACTCATTATGCAAACCGGCCAACTCGCTTTGTTGGTAGCTTGTTTCGCTTTGCAGAGAGGTTACTTCCGGATGGCAATACCTGCGATTCGAATTACAGAAATATATACCTGGCAATACATAAGCTTACTCCTGTCATGAGTAAGCCAACTCCCGTCGTGAGTAAGCTAACTCCTGTTGAGAGTAAGCTAACTCTTGTACAGCAAAAGCTTCAACTCGCGCTGCAAACTTCTGAACCGGTTGTGCAGATTGGTGAAATCGTACTGCTGGGGCATAAATCTGCACAACAAACTCATCAAGCCGATCTGTAGTCATCTCAACTTCACTATGCAAACAGGCCAAATCGCTTTGTTGGTACGCTTTCTTGTTATGAATGAGGTCTATCCTGGTTCTGTCAATATGATGCATGGAATGTAAAAGTCAATTTCGTTGAAATCGAAAACACTTTACATTTAAAGGATAACGATTTGAATTTCACCACTGTATCATTCTCATTGAAAATGAGGTCGTTTTAATGAGCGAGTCCTTTCCTGCCTCCCCTTTCGGCGAAACCCCCTGAAAACCCGGTGAAACATTTCATAAGTGAATGAATATTCATTTACATTTGTCCCACGATGCGTACAAGGGACATTAATAAAGAAAATAGTATCCGCGAAAAAGCGATCGGGATGATCGTAAAAGAAGGCCTGGACGGTTTCAGCATGCAAAAGCTGGCCAAGGCTGCAGGTGTATCACCTGCCACCCTGTACATCTATTATAAAGACCGGGACGACCTGATCACCCAGATCGCGACTGAGATCAGTAACCGGTTAATGGAATTCAGCCTGAAAGGGTTGCATCCCAAAATGTCGTTTGCCGATGGCATGGAGATCCAGTGGAAGAACCGGATGGAATATTTCTCAAAACATCCGCTTGATATTGAGTTCATTGAGCAGATTAGGTATACGCCTATC
>DASUVL010000626.1:0-3929 GCA_036379015.1 Niastella sp. | reverse complement strand
AATTGCCAATGCAACCACAACATATATATGCGAATGAAAAAGTAAAGGCCGATGAAGGGCGTTTTGCTATCCAGGTTGGTCCGGTCGTATATTGTCTTGAAGGTTGGGATAATAAAGACAGTGTGGTGCAGAATATCGTGGTTGATAAAAACGCGCCCATGCAGGTGAGTTATAACAATACGCTACTCAATGGCATCAATACCATTACTATGCCTGGTACAGCTACCAAACGGCAGTTGAACACCACGGCGCTGATCTCGAGCAATCAGCAAGTGACGGCGATTCCCTATTATGCCTGGGATAATCGCGGCCCCGGTGAAATGGAAGTGTGGATCCCATATAGCTCTGCTGCGGCGCGTCCGCAACCGGCTCCCACTATTGCCTATACCAGCAAAGTAACGGCCAGCATTAGGTCGCGTAGTCTGCTTGCGGTGCACGATCAGTTTGAGCCCGCCGATTCAAAAGACAATTCGGTTCCTTATTTTCATTGGTGGCCGAAGAAAAATACTACTGAATGGGTGGTGTATGATTTCGACAGCGTGCATACGGTGTCGTCATGCAAAGTGTATTGGTTTGATGATGGTCCCTGGGGTGGTTGCCGCATCCCCGCCAAATGGACCATCTACTACAAAAAGGATGGTCAGTGGGAACCGGTGAAAACAACCACCGCGTATGAAATTGCCAAAGACAAATACAACAGCGTAACGTTTGAACCGGTGGCTACTACAGCGCTCAAACTCGAGGTACAATTGCCGGTTGAGTATGCGAGTGGGATACATGAATGGATCGTAGAATAATGTGATAATGTGATAATTTGCCAATGTGATAATGAAAGGCAAATACAGAATACAGAAAGAAAGGCAAATGTGATAATCCCGACTAAAGTCGGGACAAGTTGTGATAATTTGCTAATATGATAATGAAAGGCAGAGAAATGAAGAATGAGAAATGAAAAATGAAGAATGAAAAAGTGGAAAGCCAATAATTCTTGAAACTTTTCACCATTGACCATTCACCATTCACGATTCACCAATATGAAGCAATATACTTTTCTTCTCCTGATAAGCTTATGTACGACTAATGCCTCCTCTCAGCCCAAAGCCTCCATCACCATCGATGCTGGTAAACCGGGAGCGCCTGTATCAAAAAACCTCCACGGTGTTTTCTTTGAAGAGATCAGTCATGGGGGAGAAGGAGGGCTGTATGCCGAACTGATCCAGAACCGAGGTTTTGAAGAAAGCACGCTGCCGCATGGCACTTCGCTGGTGAATGGGTTTATTGTGCCCTCTACATCGCCGCATTTCAATTTACCCAACAATCAATCGAGCGACTGGAAACTGGAGTGGCCGTATAAAAGCGAATGGCCCGCCTGGCGCTTGCTGAATAACGACAAAAACGTATCCATTGCATTAACGACAGAGAATCCGCTCAATGCGGCTACGCCGCATGCCATGCAGGTGAGGGTGCAACAACCTGCCACCAATGCGCTCGTAAATGAAGGGTTTTGGGGTATCAACGTGATGAAAGGTGCTGCATATGACCTGAGTTTCTTTATACGGGTCAATGAACAATATAAAGGTGGCATCACCGCCACTTTACAGTCGGCCAATGGAAACATCCTGGCCAGTTATACGTTTCCCAATTGCACCAATAGCGAGTGGAGAAAATATGTTACTACGTTGACTGCTGCAAAGTCTGATCCCAATGCCCGGTTTGTTATCTCATTCGGTGGCAGCGGTACAGTATGGCTTGATATGGTATCACTGTTTCCCACAAATACATTCAAAGGTCGAAAGAACGGATTGCGGAATGATCTGGCACAATACATTGCTGGTCTGGACCCGGCTTTTGTTCGCTGGCCGGGCGGTTGTTATGTGGAAGGCATCAGCGTGGCCAACACGCCCAACTGGAAACACAGCATCGGCAAAATAGAAACGCGCAAGGCTACCTTTAGTCCATGGGGTTACTGGAGCACGAATGGCTTTGGTTATCATGAGTTCCTGCAATATTGTGAAGATATTAATGCCGCCGCTTTGTATGTTGCCAATATCGGCGTGAGCTGCGAATACCGGTCCGGTAATTATGTACCGGATGAGAACATCGATTCCGTGATCACCGATGTGCTGGATGCCATTGAATATGCCGTCGGTCCCGTTACCAGTAAATGGGGCATGTTGCGCAATTTGCACGGTCACCCGGAACCGTTTCCCCTGCAATACCTGGAGCTGGGCAATGAACAACATGGTCCGCGCTATGCGGCGCGCTACAACCGGTTCTATAAAGCCATCAAGGAAAAGTACCCGCAACTGCAACTGATAGCCAGTATGGGCATTGGCGATGTGAACCGGCATACGCTCGACAGTATGCAGGAAGTTGAGATTGCCGATGAACATGCTTACAAGCCCGCGTTCTGGGCTATGCGTAATACCAATCATTTTGATAAATACAAACGGGGCGACTGGAACATGTACGTGGGCGAATACGCTACCAACAGTGGAGTAGGGGCCGGTAACATGACGGCGGCCCTGTCAGATGCCGTATATATCATGAGCATGGAACGCAACAGCGATCTGGTGACGATGAGTAGCTATGCGCCGCTGCTGGTGAATGAACATGATGTGGACTGGCCTGTGAACCTGATCCATTTTGATGCTGCGAAAAGCTTTGCCCGCATCAGTTATTACGCTATTAAAATGCTGGCAGAAAATAAAGCGACGGTGAACCTGTCTACCACCACAACCATCACGCCGCCCACTATAAAAACACCACTGTTCAAAGGAAGTATCGGTCTGGCTACCTGGGACACACAAGCGGAGTATGCCGATCTTAAAGTGATACAAAACGGAAAGATTGTATACCAGAGTAATTTTAAAGATCCGGCCGACTGGCAACTGGCCCGCGGCGACTGGAAAACCACCGACAGCAGTATGATCCAATCTGCCAATGGCGAACAACGGCTGGCCTGGTTAAAAGGAAGATCATTCGATAAGTATACGTTACAACTAAAAGCCCGGCGACTAAGCGGGGTAAATGCGTTTATTATTCCCTTTGCCGTCAAAAACGACAGTACGCAAATGCGGGCGCATATCGGCAGCTGGTGGAACAGTCATTGTGTGTTTGAAAGCGTTACCCATGCGTATGATGTAGCAGGACTTACCAATCAATTCAAACTGGATTCACCCATCCAGACCGGCCGCTGGTACGACATCACCATCGAGGTGGGTTTTGATAAAGTGGATTGTTACCTGGATGGCAAACTCTTAATGACCTATACGCCACCGCCCACCTTCTTCGCTATTGCGGGTAAAGATTCTACCACCGGTGATATTATCATCAAAACAGTGAATGCCGGGGCGGAACCATATACTACGACCATTAATGTAGACAACATACAAAAAGTGCAGCCGCAGGCAACGCTCATCACCCTGCAAGCGCCGAATGGTGAAGCGGAGAACTCATTTGAAAAACCGCTGCAGTATACACCGAAGACTACTACTATAACAGGGATCAATACAATTACTTTTAAGCCTTATTCAATTAATGTGCTTCGTATTCATGTCAATAATCGCTGATTGTTTTGTCGAAGTTTAATTATAAAAAACAAGGTTGTTTTTTATAATTAAGATGGGACGTTAAGTCGCGAAGAAAAGGTAATAATTAGTTAGTTTATTTACTACCTAAAATAACTAACTAAAATAATAGAAAAAAAGATAAATAAAAAAGGTGTTTTTCCCCTTGATGAGTCAGACAGGTTCAATATCTTGAAAGCCCAACCAAATGCATCAAGAGCCTCCAAGATCCCAACCAATACGCTGCAAATTCCCCAAATTAGTTTTGATAAACGGGTTTTATACGTTATTTTTAGTATGAACCTGGTATTGAAGTGAATTGTATTATATAAGCTTATAAACAATTGAAATTTAATGATT
>DASUVL010000625.1:0-3201 GCA_036379015.1 Niastella sp. | reverse complement strand
CCTCACCTACCCGCCTGCCTAAAATGGCCGATGCTGCTACCTATGCAGCCATCGCCAATGAAATTGCTTATTACAATAATAAAGCGGACGGTATGAACCAACAGTATTCAGCGGCGGAAATTCAAAAATTTGCCGATGGTTCCGATCCATTGAATTACCCCAATACCGATTGGGCAAAGGCCAGTTTGAAAAATTCAACCGGGCAGGACCAGGCCAATGTTTCTATAGCTGGTGGTTCAGACAACGTACGGTATTATCTGAGCGCCGGTTTTCTGAGCCAGGATGGCTTGTATAAAAACGGCGCAAATAAATACAAACAATACAGTTTTCGCTCGAACATCGATGCCAACATCACCAAAGATCTTAAAGTGAGCCTTTACTTAACGGGTCGTGAAGAAAACCGCCAGTTCCCTACTTCATCGGCAGGTGATATTTTTCGTTCTATTTATCGCGCGTATGCTACCATACCCGCTTTTTACCCCAACGGACTTCCTTCTGCGGGTATTGAAGGAAATAACCCCGCGATGATGGCTACTAATATCGGCGGTATAAGCAGTCAGCCCACCCAGGTATTTAACGGCATCCTGAAAGGGAGTTATGATATTGCAGCGGTGAAAGGGTTATCGGTGGAAGGATTTGCCGCCTTTGACAAATCGTGGTATTTCAACAAAACATTTTCCACGCCATACTTATTATATGAGTACAACAAAAACACCAATACCTATAATTCAAGGATCGTAGGTGGATCGAACAACCTGGGCATGCTGAACGAAAGCCAGCAAAACCAGCAACAAACCACCTACAATATCCGGTTCAATTATGCAAACAGTTTTGGTGACCACAACATCAACGCATTTGTGGGCTATGAAGAAAGTGCATTGAAAAGGGATACGTTCTATGCAATCCGGCAAAACTTTCCCAGCGTTCTAACGCCTCAGCTATCACAGGGCGGAACGGCTGCTACCGACCGGGATAACGGCGGAAAGGGCTTCAATTTCACCCGTAAAAGCTATCTGGGTAAAATATCGTACAACTATGCAGAGAAGTACCTCTTCGATGTACAAATGCGTATTGACGGGTCTTCTACTTTTCCCGATGGCGAACGATATGGTTATTTCCCCTCCATGTCTGCAGGCTGGCGTATCTCCAAAGAATCATTTTTTCATAATGTCCCCTTTGTCAATGACCTGAAGATAAGGGCATCATACGGTTCCCTGGGTAATGATAATGTAAACCAGTTTCAGTACATCAACAACTATACCTTCAATAGCCAGGTAGTGTTAGGTACCAGTATTGTACCGGCCGTTGATCTTGTTAAACTGGCCAACCCAAATATTACCTGGGAAGTAGCCCGTAAAACAGACATCGCATTGGAAGGGGTTGTGTTCAATGATTTTAATTTTGAGTTCATCTGGTTCAAACAAAACAGAACAAAGATTCTGACACAAAGAAATGCTTCTATTCCCGGCGTGAGCGGCATTGTAAACCCGTTTGGTAGTGATCCGTTGGTCCCTTCTGAAAATATCGGTAAAGTGAATAGCAATGGCATTGAAGCTACCCTGGGCTATAACAACCGGAAAGGAGTGTTTCATTATGGCGCTTCCGGTAACATAACCTATGCCAAAAGCAAGGTCGTATTTATTGATGAAGCGCCCGCCGTACTGGAGTGGCAAAAGCAAACCGGTAAGCAGTTGAACACCCAACCGTTAAACCAGCAACTGTTGTATAATTCATTGGGCATTTTCCGTTCTGCAGAAGATATTGCCAAATACCCGCACCTCGATGACGCACAACCGGGCGACATTATTCTGCAGGATTATAACAACGATGGCAAGATCACGGCCGATGACCAGGTGCGTAGTAAATATAGTAACATACCCCAGATCACCTATGGCATCCTGTTAAACGCCGATTACAAGTCATTTGATATTTCGGTTGTATTTGCCGGACAGACACATGTAAGCCAGTTCGTGTTACCTGAAGCTGGCACCGTTGGTAATTTTTACAGCAGCTGGGCCGACAACCGCTGGAGCCCTTCCAACCCCAATGGTTCTTACCCCCGCGTTGATACCAGAACGTCTGCTTCCGTAAACGGCGGACAATACCCCAGTACATTCTGGTTGAACAACGCTTCGTTCCTTAGGTTGAAGAACGTAGAACTGGGCTATAATGTTACCAATCCTATACTGACAAGAATGAAACTGCAATCGCTCCGGGTATATGTGAACGCATTTAACCTGTTCACCATTACCAAGGTAAAAGACTACGATCCGGAAGGAAATAATTACAGCGGGCAGTTCTATCCCCAGCAACGGATCGTGAACCTTGGTGTAGGATTAAGATTCTAAATAATAAATCGGCAGACAATGAAAACAAGTATTTTTCGATATATAATTTCTTCGGCTGTTATTGCAACGGCTATTACTTCCTGTAAAAAAGATTTCCTTACTGTTACGCCAACAAGCCTCGTAACCGAGGCCTCTGTCCTTAGCGATTCTTTACTGTTTGAGGATTATGTAGTTGCCCGGTATGTAGGCATCCGGTTACAGGATAAAGAAGGCGACGGCACCAATCCCGGTTTTGGCCGCGGATTTGAATACGCCATGTGGAGCTCACTCACCGACGAATCGATGTACAACAATGATGACAACACGTGGCTGATACAAAAAGGTTTGCTGGCGCCCGAGAACACCGGTATTGCCGGCACTATTTGGGGACGTAGCTATCGCGGCATCAGGGATGTCAACTACGCTATTACCAATATTGACACAGTAACCATGAGCACCCCGCGTAGAAACAGGTTACTGGCCGAACTGAAATTCATCAGGGCATTCCGGTACCACGACATCATCAGGAATTATGGCGGCGCCATATTGATGGGCGATAAAGTAACTGACCTGTACAAAGATAACCTGCAGGATGAATCGTTGTTCAAAAGGGCTTCGCTGAAAGAATCGATCGACTATGCTGTAGCACAACTCGATGATGCGGCGGCTTTGTTACCCGTAGACAACGATGGCTCCTGGCTACTGGGCCGCGCCACCAAAGGCGCTGCATTAGCCCTTAAATCAAGACTGTTGTTATATGCAGCCAGTCCGCTGTACGCTACCGGCACCTGGCAGGCAGCCGCATCAGCAGCGCAAGCGGTGATCAGTCTTAACAAGTACGGCATTTATACCGGCGGCTATAGCAACCTGTTCT
>DASUVL010000624.1:0-2726 GCA_036379015.1 Niastella sp. | reverse complement strand
ACCAGCAAAGCGCCCAATGAAAAATACAGGGCCGGACGGATGCCATCGCTAACGGAGATCTGCATGGCCGCCATATTCAACGTTCCCAGTGGCAAAGTACCGAGGAAGCTGATGAACATTCCAGTGAAGAAAATACGTATGAACAATTTGATAATGTGATAATTTGATAATCCCGTCTATAGTTCGGGACAAGTTGTGATAATGGAATACAGCTGTACACTACAAGCTGCCCTGTCTTTGGGATTTGGTTCTTTACCTTTTCATTTCACATTTTTTATTCTTCATTCTTAATTTCTGCTTTCACTTCAATATTCAGTATTGGATATTCAATATTCAATATTTTTTTTGCCTTTAGTCAGTCATGGCTGCTAATTTTTGCGACCACTCCTTATCTTCCCTGAACATGGCAACGCCTTCGGAAAAACTAAGGTACCGATGTCCTTTTTTATGATTCATGCGACTGATGCGGTTGAGTATGACCCAATGGCGAATGATCTCCTTCCAGGCAAAAAATAAAGAATGACTATAAATATGCGTAGGTTCGGCCCCTGCTCCATTTACTTCAATGATAGAAAAATTACAGCCCTCTTTCAATGCCTCCCAGCTATCGAAACGAATATCGAGCCGGCCGAAATAAAAGTCCGGTATCTGTTTACAAATGGTATCAATGACGTTGGTCAATGCTTCATCAACCATGTGGCTGACATCGACAAATTTTGAACCCCGCGCATGATTACCAAACGGCGATACGATCCTTTTCTCGCCTTGCGGTAAAACCAGGTTCAATCCATCGCCATGTATCTTTTGGAGGCTCGTCAGGTACATCAACGCCCGTTTATCCTGTTGCAATAATTGCAATATAGAATGCTTTCCATCGCCGGTTACCGATAAAAACTCTTTGCCAACAATACCGGTGATCGTACCTCGTGACTGGTTGGGATAGCGTACATAAAATATGCCCGCTTCGTTTTTCCAGGGAACAAATTCCTGGATATGAAAATCAAGAAAAGCGTTCCGGGTATAATCGATCACATCCTGATCGTCGCGTAATACTTTTACCCCCCGGCCCCGGCCGCCGATATTGGGTTTGCCAATAAGCGGAAACTGTAAACCGGCCCGTTGTAATTCGCGCAGTACGATATTCCCGTTGGCTGGTATGGAAAAGAAAACGGTTGCAGGATGATATTGCGGTGGAATAATAGTAATAATGTCTTTTTTGCTTTCACATAAAAAACCACCGTTCTTAATGGAAGGGTTGGATGCGGCAAAGAAAAAGAATGACCGGGCACGCAGGCATAACAATAGCCAAACCGGGTAAATGCACAGATATACACTTGTAAAGCTCCAGTATTCCCAGTTAAATAATCTTATAAAAAACGGTCGGTGCAGGATGCGTTGTATGCTGTTCATTATTGACCTGCCATTGATTTTTCGACTTTTAAATCTTGCGTGAAAGCAGTGTTGTTTTTGAGATCAAGGTAACGCATTTGCGTCATTTCATCGGTTAGCGCCAGTAAAGTAACGCTTACGGTAAATACCAGCCCATCGCGGTTCATGCGTAGGTCGTTGTGGGTATCGCCGTCACCGGTAAACTGGTGAAAGTGCAGAATATCTTCAGGTGAAGGATATTCCGCCTTGCGGGATTGCTTCAACCATTTTTTAAACCAGCTTTTTCTTTTGTCTGCCACTGCTTCATCGTATAAAGTAGCCGACGACCAAATGTGCGGCTGCGTTACAGACAGTCGGGCTGTGTGTTTTTGCAACCCGTCCCAACGGCATTCAAACAATTGGCCCAGGCTCCACACAACGGCTGTAAAGGGTTCAATTTTGGTTAATGGCATTGTTTTAAAACCCAAAACCGGGTTTGGGGTATCCAGCAGATCAAGCAAGATCAATCCCCGGCTTTTGCGATATGGTGGCTGTGGGGTATGGCGAATAAAACCTCCATTTAAAAATACAATAGCGTTGCCGTTTTCATGGGCAGCGATCCAGGTACCCCCAGCATCGCCATCTTTCGGAAAAAGCAGGTTGCCCGACGTATATGGATATACGGCGGGTGGCAATGCGTTGGAACGCCAATGCTTTTCATCGCGATTGGATGTAATATATAATTTATTCCCGGCGGGAATAAAGGTTACTGTGCACATTGTTTACGGTACTTAACGGTAGACGAGGCTACGCCAAAATCATCTGGTAATTGAATATTTGAAATTTCAGTAATGCCTACCCGAATCAGGGCCATGTGGTGGATCGTATGTTCAAGATTATAAGCTACCTCGCGGTAATAATTTGTTTCAATGGCAATGGACTCGTTAACGTGTTCGTCGTAGCAGGCTTCCAGAGTGAGTGTTTTATTAGGTTTGCTTAAACCCCGGTGAATTTCCAGCAACAAGCGACTGGCCAGCTCTTTATCGGATTCTATCAATGTATCCCGTTTACGTTTTTCATAATTGACGACTCCCGATTCGTACCCGTTTTCGAGGCATTGAAACAACTCAATGATATGTCGCACATGCTGGCCTATCGTGTTATTGAACAGGGTTTGGCACGACTGGCTATACTGCGGCGGCGACAACTGGCTGAGCGAGCCAGACAATTGTACAAATATTGTATTTACAGCTTGTTGTAATTGCATTGGTCGGTTTTGTTCCTAAAAATAATATTATTTTTCAATTAAGAATTTGCGATTTCGAATTTTACCGTGTACCTGATACTTATTCCTTCCG
>DASUVL010000623.1:0-2323 GCA_036379015.1 Niastella sp. | reverse complement strand
CGAACAGTGCGGATGCTTTCATGGGTCTTTTCATGCATCATCAACGCCCGTTTCCCTACTGCCAGAACCGTTTTAGGGTTATTTCGGTCCAGCGCAACAATACTCGGTTCATTCACCACTACTTCGTCATTATGTATGATTAGGGTATTGGCAGTGCCCAGATCGATGGCAATCTCCTGGGTGAAAAAGTTGAATAAGCCCATTTAGAAGGTCAGATTTTGGATTGAATGTAATGCATGCAAAATTGAAGCAAATAATTCGAATTAACAAAGCACAACCTTTACTGGATCAAGTATTTTTTTTCTGGTACAAAATTCGCTTATGGTTGCTGCTACTTTCCGCTACAGTTCTGGCGGGGAAGGCTGTGTATTGCTATTCTGGATTATATCTTATCCTGCGTTTTAACCTCTTTTCTATAACACATAAACCGCTGGAAAAGTTATTCATCTAACGTTATACTGAAACGTTAATTGTTGCCTGATGTTTAAATTGTTTGCAACCTGCTTTCTATGCTGGTTGAATGCATTGTACTGACCGAAAGTCACCTGCCATTACCGACCTGTTTTACCAACTTACCTGTTACCGCCGTATAATTGACATACTCCCCTTATGCGTATTACTACCCGAACTGTGTGGATTTTGTCATTGGTGTGCTTCTTTGCAGCGTACAACTTATACTGTTGTAGTATATGCGGCAAGTACTTATTCCATGGGCATTGTAGCCGAAGTGGGGGAAGTAAAAAGTTTTCCGGTTCGGGTTATTGTTTTGTACTTGTGTATGTGGAATGCAAATTTGGAAGGGGGTAAAGATTGAGGATACCAGTTATTCCGCCCTGGCAGCACAACTGGTATCTGGTATCTTATCCAACAAAACCCAGCCTCTTTTCCATCTCCGGGCTTAATACGGGTAGCTTTCTTCTTTCAATCAAGAAACTGGTAAGACGGGCTATTTCGGCGAAAATATAGTGTTTGTCCAATGCACCTTTCAGGTAATCGCGGCCGGTGCTGCCGCCCGTGCCAATGCGGGTACCGATCATGCGGTGCACCATACTCATATGCCGGTACCGCCAGGTGCTCAGTTGTTCGTCTATTTCAAGCAAGCTGTTTAGTAACTGAAAAGGTAACTGCAAAATGGGATACCCACGGTATAACATAATGAACAACGCCGCCCGGCAGGCCCTGGGTGATAGTTGCCGTTCGCCACCAGATGCGTCTGCGTGTGAAAATACCGAATCAAAAAATTGCAGGTTGTTTTGCTCGGCTTCGGCCAAACCGGTGGAATAAATATGACGGTAATCAGTCCAGAAAGGGCCATTTTCAGTCGCTGCTGACGCAGGCGGGTCACCAACAGCCTGGTAATTCTTCCAGTTTTCCCCTTCTTCAAAAAAAGGCATGCGTTCGAGCCAGGCGTTGAGCAATTCAATGAACGACTTCTCTTTTTCGGCCTGACGAATAATATCTATTTGTTGCTGGCGCAACTGTGAAATGTAATATTCCTGGGCATGGCGTTGCTGGTATTTCAGGCCCAGCTTGGCTTCTACCAGTTTAAACTGCCAGCTTTGAAACCCGGAAGCCGGCCGCAGCATATCTCTGAAATCGAGAAAATCCATCGGCGTCATGGTTTCCATGATATCTATCTGGTGCACCAGTACCTTCAAAATTGTTACCATGCGGTTTAACCGGTGAACAACTGTTTGCAGTTCGGGCGAATTATCGTTCACGGCAGGCTTTTGCATAATGGCCGCCACAGAATCTATTTCATATAGCAATTGCTTAAACCATAGTTCATATGCCTGATGAATGACGATGAACAACATTTCATCGTGCGCATGTTGCTGCAATTTGTCGCTTTCTAACAATTGAGCATCCAGTATTTTGTCGAGTTGCAGATAATCGCTGTAGTGTACTTGTTTCATTTTATACGCTTAAAGCCGAACGCTGAACGCGGAACGCTAATACCCTTTGCATTGAAGCCGGCGTTAAGCGTTTTGCGTTGAGCGTTAAGCGTTCTTACTCAAATTCAAACCCAATATCCTGGCGGTAATACATACCGTCGAATGATATCTGTTGCAATACTTCTTTTGATTTCACCACGGCTGAGCTCACCGTTTTACCATAGGAGGTTACTGTAAGCACACGGCCGCCGCTGGTGACCACGTCGCCATCCTTTTGTGAAGTGCCGGCATGAAAAACCAGGCTGTCTACCGGCAGGGGTTTATTTAAACCTTCAATAACAAAACCCTTTTCGTAATTACCGGGATAACCGCCGCTCACCGCCATTACGGTACAGGCGTACCGGCTATCCTGCTCAATTTTTATTTCG
>DASUVL010000622.1:0-4394 GCA_036379015.1 Niastella sp. | reverse complement strand
CAAAACGGTACGTACCATCCGCCAAAACCTGTTCTGGGCTTTTATTTATAACCTCATCGGTATACCGCTGGCAGCAGGCGTATTATATGCATTCAACGGGTTCCTGTTGAATCCTATGATTGCCGGCGCAGCCATGGCATTAAGTTCCGTTTCGGTAGTAACCAATAGTTTAAGATTAAGAACAACCAAATTGTAAAAACAGTAGTATGGAAACATTAAAATTTAAGACAAACATCAAATGCAGTGGCTGTATTGCCACAGTGACCCCATTTTTAAATAAAACAGTAGGGGAGAATAACTGGCAGGTAGATCTTCAGGCGCCGGAAAAAGTATTAACCGTTCATACAGTTAATACAATGAAGGAAGCGGAAGTGATCCAAACAGTGCAAGAAGCAGGCTATAAAGCGGAAAAGATCAGCTAAAGACAATTGTAACCTTCAATATCTGCTGTGTTCACGCCAATGGCGGTTGGTATACAGCAGATATTCCTACGCTGTCACATCTTCAATCCACCCAGGAATTTACAAATTATTCAAGCATTTGCCCACCCGTTAAAACACCCTTTTTTAAATATATAACTCATACTATCTTAATGGTTTAAATCCATTAAACCATTCGTTTATGCAATTCTTCGACCTGCATACGCACCCGAACTATAAGCCGTTCGCTCATGCCCATCAACCCGACGGAACCATTCTACCCATGAGCCTCGATACCACTAAAAAGACAAGCTTATGGAATTATGATGCTCCCTCTCTTTTTGATAAGCTGGCACACCTGCTACTATCGGTCACAAAATTCTCTCAAACCAATGCAACCGCCGCCCATTATGGAAATGTGGGTTGCCTGGTAATGGCATTGGGTTGTATTGAGCAATCTTTTTTTAAGAACAAACTGGGAACGGGCATTGGTAATTTAGTAGATGACTTCGCTGCGGGGTTCGGATTGCCCAGGATCAGGACTATTGAAACACTTACAAATTACTGGCACGACCTGCAGAACGAGATCACCTTTATAAAAAACGGCGCCAATAAAGTTGTAATTATAGATGGCGTTTTCTGTATGTATGCCATCGTTAATAATTTTGATCAGCTACAGGATAATCTTAATAAAAACAATTTACCGCAAGCTGGTAAAACCGAAGATAACCCCGTAATACTATCGGTCATTATTTCCATTGAAGGCATGCATGTGGTTAATGAAGATATTAATGCCCCGCTCAACGAGGCTATAGTGCTCGCCAAAGTGAAAGAAATAAAAAGAATGGAACATGTTCCCTGGTTTGTGACATTCAGTCACCATTTTAATAACGATCTGTGTGGGCATGCCAGAAGCCTGCGGGGAATGATTGAAAAACTGACTGACCAGGAAAAGAATATTAACGCGCCTTTTAATGAACTGGGCAAAAAAGTGCTGCATTTATTATTGGATAATCAGCAAGGCCGCCGGATACTCATTGACATAAAGCATATGAGCATAGAAGCCAGGAAGTATTACCGTAACTGGCTATCACAACATGCCAACGGCGAAATACCGCTGCTAATAAGTCATGGCGCCTGCAATGGGTTGCCCCGGTACAACGCTACGGTCAGCAATTATCCGTCGCTGGGTAAACATTTTATAAATCCCGTTGAAAATGTAAAAGGGAGCGATGGCACCTGGAAAGAACACAACAGCATCAACTTTTACGACGATGAAATTATTGATGTGGTAAATAGCAAGGGCATTATGGGCTTGCAGTTAGATGAAAGAAGACTGGCTAATGATGAGTATATAAAAAGTGTGAAAAACGCAACCTGGCGGCACAAGATCATGCATTACAGAAGCGAGCTGGTATGGAACCAGTTGCAATACATGGCCGAAATGTTAGACGACAATGGTCTGTTTGCCTGGGGCAATATAGCTATCGGCAGTGATTATGATGGCATTGTTGATCCTCTAAACAGCTTCTGGACCATTGAGCAATATCCGGCCCTGGCCCAGTATATTGAACGCCATGCGTATAACTATTTTAAAGAACATCCCTACAACCTCAAACACTCCTTTAATAAAATTTCTGCCGATGAACTGATAGAAAGATTGTTTCATCGAAACGCCCTGGATTTTTGTAAACGTTGGTATTAATGTAATTGCCCGTAGTTAAGCATACATAAAAAAAAGACTCCGGATATACCGGAGTCCTCTTTAGATTCCCAAATCCCTTCGCCGGCATTACCCGGATCAGGTTGTTGGAGTATAATCTCAGGTTTAGTTTTTCATGTTTATATCCTGTTTCCAGAACGTACATGTTCTACTTAACCACCCCCTTGAGAAACATTTGATATATACCTAAAAATAACGTGCCACTGAAATAAAGCCCGACCCAAAAAGAGCCCGACACATATTGTGGAAATTAGTCAGCATCAAACGTCTACAAAAATAATTGTGGGGTATAGTTTTTTTATTTAATTATATGTAAATAGCTTTAACCTACTAACAGTTCATTTACCAGCTCATCGTTTTTGTATTATATCTTCTGCTACGAATTATTAAGACTTTTTATTATTATCAATTAAATGTTAATGTCAGCAACTGGCATTATATATGTATAACGCATAATAACATACGTTATCATAAAATAATTACAGGAATAAAATACATCAGTGTTCACAACAATAAAAGAATCAGTGTAGTGAGCATTAAAATTGCAGTATATGGTTCATCATTTTCTAACGATTAAATACTTTAATTATGACTAGAAGAGATCGCCAGGGAAGGCAAAATTCCGGCCGTCAATACAATGAAGGCAATCGAGGCCGCTGGGGTGCACAAGGAGGCTACAGAGGATCAGGACAGCAAGGTGGATATGGTAACCAGGGATACGGTGGATATGGACAGCAGGGCAATTATGGTCAACAGGGGTATGGTCAACAGGGATATGGACAACAAGGCGGATATGGCAATCAGGGATACGGTGGATTTGGTCAACAAGGATATGAAGGGTATAGCGGACAACAGCGTGGACAAGGATATGGAGGACAACAAGGCGGATGGGGACAACAGCGCGGGTATGGTCAACAAGGATACGGAGGAGGTTATGGTCAACAAGGAGGACAGGGATATGGTGGAGGACAGCAAGGCGGATGGGGACAACGTGAAGATTATGGACAACAGCGCGGATATGGTCAACAGGAGTACGGAGGATTCGGACAACAGTATGAAAGTGAATATGGAGAAGATAAGGACTATGGCAAAAGAAGATATGGATATGCTGAAAATGAAAATGAATCCCGGATGCAGGGACGATACCAGGGTGGAGAAGAAGAATATGATGAAGACTATTTTGATGAAGACGAAGATGATGATTATGGTATGCAAGGTCAGTATGGAGAAGAAGAAGACGAAGATGAGTATGCTGAAGACGATGATTACGGCCGGCAAACCACCATGGGACGTTCACGTCGGGGATTTGGCAGTATGTCCACCGAACAGGAACATCGTTTGGGTCGCCAAAATTGGGATGACCAGCGTTATGATATGGGAAGACAAGGCCAAACAGCAGGCCGTTCTTCCCAGTATGAATCAGACTATGGATCATCTGGTTACGCAGATCAGAACAGGGGCATGGGCCGTTCCGGCAGAAGCAGTTCCGGCACTTCCCGCCGTGGTTTTGCCAGTATGCCAAGAGAGGAAGTTAGCCGTATAGGCCGTATGGGCGGTGAAGCATCACAGGGCGGTACTGGTAGCAGTGGCCGGCGCAGCAGCAGTAGCTACAATCGAGGCCGTTCATCTGGCACATCGTCCCGTTCCCGTTCACAACGTGGCACCAGTGGACGAAAAAACAGAAGCAATTATTAATAACACACAAAATTCAGCAATATGGGCACAGTTACTGAAACAGGTAAAAAAAACGGGCATGGACCAGATGCAGAAACTAAGAAAAAAGGTGGGCAGCAAGGTACCGATGAATCCGCGACTTATCTGCAAAAGTTCTTTAGCGATCAGCTAAAAGACATGTACTATGCAGAGCAGGAAGTCTTAAAAGCATTGCCCGAATTAAAAAGTGCTGCCACTACGGAAGAACTGGAAGATGCCATAGAAGATCACATACAACAAACCAGACGGCATGTAAAACGGCTGGAAAAAATATTCCACATGATCGGACTAAGGCCGGAAGGAAAAAGGTGTGAAGCTATGGATGGTATAATTAAAGAATGTAAGACGATCATTCGCGAAACGGAAGAAAATACCATGACCCGGGATGCAGCTTTGATCATTGCCGCTCAGAAGATAGAGCATTATGAGATCGCAACCTATGGTGGATTGGTGGCACTGGCCTTAACCATGGGCTTAGGCAGGGCGGCAGATATATTAGACAAAACACTGGCTGAAGAAATGGATACAGACCAAATGTT
>DASUVL010000621.1:0-11649 GCA_036379015.1 Niastella sp. | reverse complement strand
AAACAACGTTCTGTATTATAACACTTTTGTAAACGGACTGGAAGAATTATTACGATATGCCGATAGAAACGCCATGGCACACGGAATAGAAGTACGATTACCTTTTTTAAACCATGAGCTGGTACAGCTGCTGTTTTCAACACCTGCCCGTTACAAGATCCGGGACGGTTATACAAAGTGGCTGCTGCGAAAAAGTATGGCAGACAGGCTGCCCGCAGGCCTGGCCTGGCGAACGGATAAAATAGGATTTGAACCACCGCAACTAAAATGGATGAGTGACCCGCGCTTACAGGAATATATACACGAATCAAAGAGAACATTGGTAAAACGCGGAATGTTGAAAGAACAGGCTCTACATAAAAAAATTCAGCCGCAGGAGGCCCATGCGGCTGATAATTATGACTGGCGCTACCTGGTAGCGGGCCAGTTACTGCGCTAAAATTTATAAAACAACTGATCGTTTTGCCTTACCTGCCTCCGGGGCCCAACCTGCAAGGCATATTTTAAACCAATAACCTGGCTTTATGCCTTTTTATATTTTTCCACCTGGCGGCTATTTCCTTCAGCATCTACCTTTAAGGTATACCAGTTTTGAGCATCTTCCAGCTTAATGTAATAAGCAATATTGCCCCCCGCAGTAACTTCCGTTACACCGAATATTTTTCTTTTTGGGTTCTCTTTAGTGATCTTATTTAAGATATACAAGGGTAGTAATTGTGGCGCATAATAGCGGAGAGAGCTCATCATATTACCCTCCTTGTCGTAATTAACTTTGGCCCTGATGCCGCCGCTTACAAAGCTAACCGCATAATAATTGGGGAACTCTTCCCAGCGAACCTCCTGCACGCTGGTAAACGTTTCATTAAACGCCTTTAATACCTTTTCATTTGGATTGAATGGATCGAATGCATAAGCTCCTGCTGTAACCAGCACGGCGAACATAATGGCTATCACTTTTTTCATGGCTGTAACTTTTAAATGCTTGATTGATGCACCAAAAGTATATTGTATAGGAGCTGAAGTCAAGGTAATTAGTACCGGCGGGAGGGTCATGACAAGATGTACGAACATTTTCGCACAAGTTGCCCTACCAAGCTCAATCACCCACCACCGCAAATGCAGCAGCACTAACGGTTTGCAAAATGTTTCAGTTAATTTCAAGCGGCAGGTTAAGCTTCTGTTAAACTGGAAATCCGGAATGCGTGTTCTGAGAATATGAAGGGTTACAGGTTAGGCCGCCTGTATTTTTGCCTGTACCCGAGAAGTATTTCCTTGCATTAATTCTGCATCTTTGCACCAATATCAACGGCCATTCATTAAACCACTTATTTACAAGAAGATAAATTATGAAACCAGGAACAAAGTGTATACATGCCGGAGCTGAACCTGATCCATCAACAGGGGCAATTATGACGCCTATTTACCAAACCTCCACTTTTGTGCAATCTGCACCAGGCAAGCATAAAGGGTTTGAATATGCCCGCTCGCAGAACCCAACCCGGTTTGCATTGGAAGAAGCCCTGGCAGTTATCGAAAATGGGAAATATGGCCTGGCATTCAGCAGTGGTGTAGCAGCTACCGACGCTGTAATAAAATTGTTACAGCCAGGCGATGAAGTCATTGCAGCCAATGATATGTATGGCGGAACATACCGGTTATTCACCAAAATATTCGAAAAGTTCGGTATCCGCTTTCACTATATAAACATGCAGCAGGCCGAAAACATACAAGCCTATATCAATAAGAATACAAAACTCATTTGGACGGAAACGCCCACCAATCCGCTGATCAATATTGTAGATATCGCGGCCGTTGCAGCTATTGCCAAAGCCAATAATATTCTCCTTTGTGTTGATAACACGTTTGCTTCCCCTTATCTGCAAAACCCGCTCGACCTGGGTGCAGATATTGTGATGCACTCCGCAACCAAGTACCTGGGCGGCCACAGTGATGTTATACAAGGCGCCCTTATTTTAAATGATCAGGCCCTGCGCGACCAGTTGTACTTTATTCAAAAGAGCTGTGGCGCTGTACCTGGCCCCATGGATTGCTTTTTGGTACTGCGTGGTATTAAAACCCTGCATGTACGCATGCAACGTCATTGTGAGAATGGAGAAAAAATAGCGCATTTCTTACGCAATCATCCTAAAGTAGGACATGTATACTGGTGCGGGTTTACTGATCATCCGGGTTATGCCATTGCAAAAAAACAAATGCGGGGCTTTGGCGGCATGATCAGCTTTACGTTAAAAGATGATAGCGTAGAAACAGCCATGAAATTATTATCGTCAACCAAAGTATTTGCACTGGCCGAAAGCCTGGGTGGCGTAGAATCGCTGATCAATCACCCGGCTACCATGACGCATGCCTCTATTCCCCGCGAAGAACGCATAAAGAACGGTTTGAGCGATTCGCTGATTAGATTAAGCGTGGGCATTGAAGACGTTGAAGACCTTATAGATGACCTGAAAGCCGCAATAGGGTAACTTCTACATTCGATATTCATTATTCGATTATAACATGAAACAGCCATCTTTAAAAGACTTTCTGAACCGGAAAACGAAGGAATACAATCAGCCTTCGTTTATTAAAGATGATCCCGTTTCTATACCGCATTTATTTACCCGGCTACCCGATATTGAAATAGCAGCATTTTTTGCAGCCATTTTTGCCTGGGGTAACCGCACCACCATTATCAAAAAATCGCACGAACTGATGCAGGCGATGGATATGGCGCCGCATCAGTTCATGCTGCAACACAATGATAATGACCTGAAAAAATTACTTTCATTCAAACACCGCACGTTCAATACCACCGACCTGCTATATTTTATCGAGTTCCTGAAATTCCATTATTCAAGTCATGCAAGTCTCGAAACAGCATTTACGCTGAGAATGGATAAAGCCGATGCTACTACTGAAAATGGATTAGCCGGTTTTCACCACTATTTCTTTTCATTGGAAGATGTACCTGCCCGTACCCGCAAACATATTGCAACGCCTGAAAAAAACTCTACCTGTAAACGGCTGAATATGTTCTTACGGTGGATGGTGCGCCCCCACGATGGCGGTGTTGATTTTGGCATTTGGAAGAACATCTCCCCCGCCCAGCTTATTTGTCCCATTGACTTGCACGTAGCCCGTGTTGCCAAGCGGTTTAACCTGTTGCCACGAAAACAGATCGACTGGCAGGCGGCACTTGAACTAACTACCTGCCTGCGTAAACTGGATCCGGATGATCCGGTAAAATATGACTTTGCGCTTTTTGGACTTGGTGTTGTAGAAAAGTTCTAGTAAGGGTGGGTCTCCCTCCAAAGGGTGGCTCACCCTGATTTGCAAGGGAGAGCCCCCTTTTAAAGGGGACCCTCCCTCGGCGCCTACTTCGTATTAAACTTCCTTAAATTATAAATAAAGCTCAGCAAAAAGTATTGTTGTAACACATCTGTTTGCCGGTCTTCAATATAGTTTTGTGTAATGCTGCGATATACACCGGCATTTTGTTTAAGTATATCGTATATAGCCAGTCGTAACATCCCCTGCTGGTTCTTAAATAGTAAGCAATTCACGGCAGCGCTCCACATTGTAACGCTTTTATTAAACCCAGGCGCTATCTGGCTGTTATAGCTGTACTGAAGATTATTTTCCAATATCAGCCATTTGGGTTGGTTCCAGAAAGCGCTCAGCGAAAATGTTTTGGTATTAAACGCAGCATCCTGTATTGACTGCGTACCATAACTGGTTTTGTTATAACGAATGTTAAAGGTGGGCATAATACTAAGCTGTTGCTTATACGTAAAATTCAACCCAACCGACTGTGAAAAGCTATACGCCTTGGACGTTATGCTCACCATATTCGAAAAGGTATTATTCCGGTTATAATAACCATTACTACCCAAATTCATTCGCAGGGTCACCTCTCTTTTTTTCCAGGTTTTGCTGTACTGCAGGTTACCCGACATGCCGAAGTTGCCGTTTACATTCACCGGCTGACTCAGTTGTTTGCCCACATCATCGAACCAGGTTTGATTAATGATCTGATTTTGGGTAGTATTGAAAGTAAGACCGGTAAACCAATAGTTGGTCCCTTTTGATTCGCGTACCTGTAAATTAATGTTATGGAAGAATGAAGGTCTTAGATCAGGATTACCTAACTGCACATACAAAGGATTGCTGTTATCAGGTACCGGTTGTAATTGTTGAATAGAAGGTTGCTGGTTGCGGCCATTATAATAAATTGTTGCACTACCCGTCTTGCTGAAATTATAGCCCAGATTGGCAGAAGGTGTGAAGTTCACGTAATACTGATGCAGCAACGAACCGGTAGTAACCGAAAGATTGTCCTGCTTTAAAAACTGTATCCCCGATCCAATAGAAGCCCGGTACAGGGTTTTGTTAAACGAAATGCTGACATCAGGGTTGTGTGTTTCATTCGTATTTTGAAAAGCATTGGTAAACGCAGTATCTGCCAGATCGTATTTTCCTGTAACGGCATTAAACCCGTTCGTGATCTTATCTGAATAGTTGTTATTCCGATTGTAATTATACCTGATTATAGCATTGAGGTATTTGTTTATCGGCTCAGAATACGTAGCTGTAAATGACAGCACCTTCCCTGTGTTTTTTGTATTACTTCGTTGATTGACCAGGTCGATGCTGTCGGACGCCCCGTTTTTATAAAAATCATTTTGACCGATATTATCGTTAATCCCTTTCTGGTCGTTGTAATTATAGTTAAAGCCCAGGGTTAACCCCCTGCCCTGCTTTAAAAAACGGTGGCTAAAGAAAAACTCGGTGCTGATATTCTTACCATCTCCCTTTGTGGTAAAGCTGTTCTCGCTCGTATTGATCACCTGCCCGTTAAGCGCGGCTGAAACAGCCTGTTTGCTGTTAACCGCATCACTTTGATTTGTGTTTACGTATGAATTAAAGTGTATCTCGGTAAGCGTATCAATAGTATAGTTGGCATTCAGCGAAAAACGATGGTTTATATAATCATTCACGTTGTTGTTATCGGCATTGTATAAAAAACTGGTATCGGGTAATCTGTTTTCCCGCTGCAGCTTTGATAAATTATCGGTGTGGCTGTTATTATAAAAATAGCTGCCATTTAATTTTATCTGCCGGCCAATGTTATCACTGAAGTTCAATCCGCCCGAAGCAGCACGGGTAAGCCCGCCGCCGCCGCCATCGAGTGTACTGCGGCTGCTGGAGATATTAAAATCACTACCTGAAATACTACCGCGGTTGGTATTATTGGTATTACCAATAAGGCTGAACTGTTTTGAACCATTAAAAAAATTCACCATCGCCGCCCCTTCGTACCGGTCGCTGGTGCCATAGCCGGCACTTAGCCTTCCAAACCATCCCTTTTGAACTTCTTTACGTAACGTGAGGTTTATCGCCAGGTCTTCATTACCATCAGTGGTTTTATTAAAGCGCGCCTCGCGGCTTTTGTTATCTACTACCTGAAGTTTATCAATAATATCTTTCGGCAGGTTCTTTATCGCAATTTTGGGATCACCGCCGAAAAACTCCCTGCCATCCACCATAATTTTAGACACCTTTTTCCCATTGATGGTAATGTTTCCATCCTTATCCACATCCACACCCGGCAATTGCTTCAGCAGGTCTTCGATCATGGCATTGGGCATGGTTTTAAAAGAAGAGACGTTGAATTCCAGCGTATCGGGTTTTACTGATACCGGCGGCCGTAATGCGGTTACAGTTACCGCTTTCAATTCATTAAACGATTTAACCAGCCAAATGGTGTCAAGGAGCAGCTCCTTACTATCGGGCGCCAGCTTAATTGATTTAAAAAATATTTCGTACCCCCGGTGGGTGATAACCATGGTACAATTGGTATTCAACGGTATGTCAGTAACGGTAAAATCGCCTTTTCGGCTGCTAAGGGCATAATTTACAAGAGAAGAATCTGTTGCCAGGTAAACGGCTATTGAAGTGGATTCGAGCGAACGGCGGCTCAGTGAGTCAGCAATGGTGCCTTTGATAGCACCATAACGGGTACGTTGTGCCTGTACACAGGTACTTAACAATAAAAAGCATACAATTATCCCTGCACTCCAACGCATATCCCAAGAATAAGGTTAAAATGTTACATGAAGTGAGGGTCAGTGAATGCTTTAACTTTCAGAATGTCCCATTCGCTCCTGGCACATCCTTTTGTAAAAATACTTAATTGATGCCACATGAAATGGACCACTTGTAAAAAATTGTAAGTCACGAAAAGAAACAGGTTGCGTATTATATTTTTTTTATGTAAAATGTGTTTACTTACACACTTATGCAATTGCCAGAAGAAAATATACCGTTGGTACAACAGGAACTGAGCGGCGATTTTAACCTTCCTGTCACAAATGATAAACAAAAGCTGGTAGAAACGCTGGCCGAGGGTATCAATCATTTAATACAGGCTGATTTTGCACGCCTTATCAACATGCTGTACCGCATGGATATTTCGGAACAAACCCTCAAAGAAACCCTGGAACAGCAGGCCGATAAGGATGCAGGGGTATTGATTGCTGAGCTGATCGTTGAAAGACAGCTAAAAAAAATAAAAATGAGGGCCCAATTCAAACCCCAACAGAATATTCCGGATGACGATAAATGGTGAATAATACCTAAGTTCGCTACATGAACCTGATAGAGGTAGCAACCTGGCAGCAGGCACGTGATTTTATGGACCTGCCAAAACGATTATATAAAAAAGATCCGCACTGGATTTGTCCGTTGGATAGTGATGTGGAAGCCATTTTCGACCCTTCCCATAACGTTTTTTTTTCCCATGGTGTATGTACCCGTTGGTTACTGACAGATAAAACCGGTCAGGTTATTGGCCGTATAGCAGCTTTTATAAACTACGAAAAAGCACATAAAAATCAGCACCCAACAGGCGGTGTAGGATTTTTTGAATGCATTCAGGATGAAAAAGCCGCCTTTTTATTGCTGGATACGGCAAAAGCATGGCTGAAAAATAAAGGCATGGAAGCTATGGATGGCCCCATCAATTTTGGGGAAAACGACAAATACTGGGGATTGCTGATCCATGGGTTTAAGCCTCCCAGCCTGGGTATGAATTATAACCCCCCGTATTATAAGGATTTTTTTGAATCGTATGGTTTTACAAAATTATACGATCAGCTTACTAACTTTTTAGACGCCAGGACCCCACTGCCGGACCGGTTTACCAGGATCGCCGACTGGGTGATGAAAAAACCGGATTATACCTTCAGGCATTTTGATAAAAAGCAATTCGACCAGTTTGCCGCCGACTTTCGTGAGATCTATAACGATGCATGGAGCGACTTTGAAAATTTTACGCCTATTGAAATGGGCACTATCAAGGAGTCTTTCCGGCAAATGAAAGCCATCATGGATGAGAAAATAATCTGGTTTGCCTATTATAAAAATGAACCTATTGCTGTGGTACTGTGTTTACCCGATGTAAACCAGGTATTAAAACATGTACATGGCAAACTAAACCTGCTGGGTAAACTAAAATTCTTCTGGTATTCAAAAACCATGACCGTCGACCGGCTCCGGATCATTATCATGGGATGTAAAAAGAAGTTTCAAAACCATGGGATTGAATCGGCGCTCATTCGTTGTTTACAACTGGAAGTATTACCGCGTAACACCATCAAAGGCGTTGAGCTGGCCTGGGTTGGCGACTTTAACGACAAGATGATAGCCCTGCATGAAGCCACCGGTGCAAAACAGGATAAAATACACAGGACGTACAGGTATGTGTTCATTTAACAAGTTGCGGGGTTAACATGTCAACTTTCTGCTAACCTGTCAACTTATCATTTTTAAACATCAACTCCTTTACTTTTTCTTTATCTTCTTTTTCCTTATTCAAATCGAACATGGTTCCAAAAATCCTGTCCCAGATGGTGGTGCTAACGCCATAACCCTTGTTATCATCTTTATAATGGTGCAGGTGGTGGTTGCGCCAAAGGGGTTTCATCCATTTAAAAGGTGGGTTCCAGGCGTGGATAGCATAATGCATGCTACCATACAAAAGATAGCCCAGCAAAAAACCGGGGAAGAACATAAAAACATTTTGCCCTATGATCAGGTACAGCAAGGCAAAAATCGCTGAGGCCATAATAAGACTGGGAACCGGCGGCAGAAACAACCGTTGCTTATCACGTGGAAAATGATGGTGATTACCATGCATGGTATATACAAACTTTTGAATCCGCGGATTTTCGCTTACCCAATGGTATAAGAAACGGTGAGCTATATATTCAAAAAAGGTCCAGAAAAGTAAAGCGCCAAAAAAGGTAAGTGTAATACGTAATGGCGAAAAGCCAAAATGATCATTACTATAGTATAACATGTAAATGATCACCGGCATATACATACCCCAGATAACCAGGGGATGGGTTTTGGTGAGCATCTCAAGGTATTGGTTCTGAAATAACCGTGCCTGTCCTTTATTATGTATCTTCTCAAATTTCATAACCATGTAATTCTAAGGCAAAAATACAAAATTCATTAACTCACGCACCTTCCTTCCCTTAACCCCTTTATGAAAAAAAGGTTCAAGGAAAATTGACATTTTTTTAAGATTTATACTGCTATTACTAACGGAAATGCCAGGTTAGGGTGCTTTCTACACTTTGCACTTATTTCAATAACTCATTGATGGTGGTCAATTCATATTTTCTTTGTCGGAGATAATTAATAAGCTTTGGAAGCTGATGATAGAATTTATCGGTACGATCAGGATGTGTACCAATGTGCAGTAATAATATAAAGCCATTAAGGCCTGTTGGCTTTTGCTGTTCGTATGTAATAATTGAATCTAATATATCAACACTACTCCTGTAGTTTTTCATACCCGGTGTGGTATAATCGGCATTGCTATAAGTACCCGGTGTAAAATTTACCAGTTGCAAACCCTGTTGTTTTGTCCAGGCAGCTATGGAATCGTTGTACCATTCAAAAGGCGGTAAAAAGAACATAGCATTTTTCTTACTGATCCCATATGCCTGCATAGCCGCATAATTGTTAGCCAGGTCATGATTGAATTGCTCTTTGGTGACCAGCAAACTGTCACGTTTTCCCCAGTCGCAATATAACAGGTGTTGATCGGAATGCGCACCCAGGTAATTACCCTGCTTTATCAATTGGCCGATGGGTGACTTAAAAGCTGCATTGCGATAAAACCGGCCGGTAAAGAAAAAAGAGGCTTTCACTTTTTGCTGTTGCAATATCTGAGCTGTATAGCTAGCGCCATCGGCATATTCATCTCCGGTAAAAACCAGGGCCAGTTTCCTTTGGCCGGCATCCCCTCTTGTAATAGCGCCATGATCATAGGAAAAAGGGTGCGTTGCAACTGTTGATGATGCCGATTGTAGAGCCGTCTGCTTTATGGTTGTGCCGCTGGTAGCATTGGAGGCACCTGCTTCTTTAGCTGCCAGCAAATAGATCAATGCGGCTGTGCCATCCATTGTTGGTTCATTGGTTGAGTAATCGCCATAGTCATCGTGATAAACAACCAGGTCGCTTTGAAAGCTTGCATACTCATCGGGCTCATTCAGGGTAATACCAATGAGGTTTTTATAAATAGATCCATATACGGGGCCATCAACCAGTCCGCCGTCTATTGGATACTGTTTCAGGTGCGTAAACGCAGAATGGGGATCAACAGGTGTGTCTCCCCAGGCAGGTAGTCCATACACCATACTGGTACCCCAGGGATTGCAGCCAAACAACCAGTCAAAACAAGCCTGCTCCAGTTCACTATAGGCAGCATCACCAGATAGCGTTCTGTACCAATAGCATTGCATGGCAAATGAGGTTGTAAGGTTATTACTACACCAGATAAAAGGCACACCCCGGTAAAAAGCATTCTGTTTGGCTTTTTGCCATACCCGGTTTATTCCTTGTTTATAATAACCCAGCAATTCTTTTCGCTCCTTTCCAGGTAATTGTTTGGCCAGTTCGTAATGACCGAGGTTGATGAATGGGTACCATTGGTAATGCCTGGCGGTATCAGTGCCCAACCACGGGGTTATGGATTCGCCCTGTGCATATTTGAATGCTGCAGTTAAGAACTTTTTATTGGCTGGCATCATCGTATATAAAGAAGCACCGGCCAGCTCCATATCGTCCATCCAGTTATCCTCTTCATAAAAATAGGGCGATTTGCCGGGCGCTGTTTGACAAACACCTGGCTTCTCAATGCCTAAAGCCCAGGCCGACAGGGCCCGGCTTTTTAACACGGTATCATGAAATAGCAACGACCCTAACGCAAAGGCGCTTGCAAATTTACCAGCAGTGGAAGCCACACCGGTTGACCGGTTTTTAAATCGGCCAAAGCCCTGCGGCTGGTTTGTGCAGAAGTATACCGGCCGTTCATACCCTTTGCCATAAAAACTATCTTCTTTGGGTATCCGCATTCCATGGTGATCGCGGTCATCGGCGATCTGGTTAAACAACCAGTCTTTCCGGGGATGCATTTTTAACAACCAGTTCAATCCCCACCGGGCTTCATCCAATACATCTGCCTGGTTATTTTTTCCGGGTAGCCCATTAACCTGGTACTCATCAGCAAATACTTTTGGGAAATCACGCCCGGCGGCCAGCAAATGCCAGGTAGCATTGGCAGAAGTAGTTACATATTGCAAATAATCCGACGCATCGTGCCATCCCCCGCTTGCATCAATATGAGTGCTATCGGGCATGGGGCCATATAAAGTATACCCATCATGCGTATGGCAACTATCTTTCAAAAAAGGATTAAAGCCACTGCGTTGTTGCCGCATATAACGCAGACAGAAATTCGCTGATCCTTTATACACATCCGGGCCAATAGTAAATTCAGGCGAAGTAGCCGATCCGGCTTTTATTATATACCGGCCAGACTGCGTGAAGGCAGAAAAGTTTAACCGGACTGTTTGTGTAAATGGGCCATACGAACCAAACGCTTTACCGGCCTTTGCGGTATACACCACACGGCCACTGGTAACATTAACAACAGTAAAATCAGTAACGGGCGTTTGCTCTTTACTGCACCACACAGCCACCTTGGCACTATTGGGTTTATATCCCAATAAATTGATCCGTACCCAACTGTTGGCTTGAGCTATAGTATTAGATCCGCTTATGCTTAACAGTAAAACAAAAACAAGCTGAGGAATACACTTTTTCATGAGATCGTACTTTAACCTGCAATGGCTTTTAATTACGGTAGTCAAATTGAAAGGCGCTCAGATCGGGTGCATACTTCCTTTTTCTTTTCAACTCATATTGATAAATAATGTTACCAACTTCCTTAAAAAAGGGATACCCGGTTTCTTCATACTCGTACTTATCATCGTTTAATACACCATCGCTATTCACATAAATATTGCCGCTCACCATAAACTCTACCTTATTTTTAAAATCCACGATATAGGCAACGTCGGTCAGGAAACCATACGACCAGCCTGTTTTATTGAATACCCGTATATAGTGGGGAATTTTACTCTTCCATGCTTTGAACATAAAAAACTTGGTATAACTATCGAAAAACTCGGCGGTATCATAATGCGGATAGTCGCTTTCAGCAGGCAATTCGCTCATATAACGATGCAGGAAAGCATAATCATCAGGCTGTAAATGAAATCGCTTTTGGTC
>DASUVL010000620.1:0-9828 GCA_036379015.1 Niastella sp. | reverse complement strand
ATTTCCCGAAGGATTGTTACCCAATGTAAGGTTAACATTATCTAAAGTATCGCTTTTAAACCCTGTGAAAGAAATGACGATGGTATACGGGCCACCAGGTTTTAAGTTAGGTAATACAAAAATACCTTTGCTATTGGTTTGGGTACCGGTAGAAAAACCGGTGGGTTCATGTTTAACTATAACAGATGCACCTGCTATAGCCGCTCCTTTTGGATCATACACTACACCATTTAATGTAGCAGTTGTTTCCTGTGCAAATGTGGCGGTACAAACAACCATCAACAAGCAGCACAGGATTAGCCTTGGGTATTGTGGCATGAATTAAAATTTTCTGCAAACTACAAGGGGCTATCGACACCTGTGTTAAGCCAATATTAACCAGGGTTAACGGAATGTTAACCGCCTGTTGGCAATATTAAGCTCACCGCTATACGGTACTATCCGGTACATGGAAGCATATAGGGTTATATACAGACACATAAACAATTGACAACCAATAAAACAATATTTAATATTATCTCATTGTTAAATTTCGTATATTAATAGACGAATTCAACTGTGAAGAACAAAGTTGCCATATTATTACTTGTAGTATCTATAACTATCCGGCCAATTACTACCCTGGCGCAGCAAGCGGCTGCGGCCATTCAATTTGATTTTTGCGGAGAACTGATCTCATTTGATTTTGATAAAACGGTCGTTCCCAATACCCCGGTTTTATCCAATGACTCATCTATCACTGCATTCTACCAACGCCTTAACAGTGGGGATTACGATCCGATAATAAAAGCCCTGCTTGCGTATAAAGAAAAATTCAAACCCGATGACTGGCTGTATTACCAGCTTATCAGGAAAGCAGCGCAACAGATAAGTCCTAAAACAGAAGATTACCACCGGTATACATTGTATAAATGGTATTTATTAACCAGGTCGGGTTACGATGCCATCCTGACCACATCGGGCAATTACATCCTGTTCTATATTCATTGCGAAGAAAATACGTATAATATTCCCTACCGGATGGCAGGTGACAAACAATATGTTTGCCTGAATTACCACGATTATGGCAATAATATCGACTTTTTAAAAAATAAATTCACTGAAGTAGATCTTGCTGTTCCCGAAGCCCGGAATAGTTTTTCTTATAAGATCACACACCTGCCCGAATTCAGAGCAACTGATTATAAAGAAAAGAACCTGTCTTTTAGTTACAACGAAAATGAATACAATTATAAAGTAAAACTGAATACGCAAATACAAACGCTTTTTGTTAACTACCCGGTGGTTGATTATGCGTTGTACCTCAATATTCCGCTTAGCCACGAAACATATTATTCATTGATCCCATTATTAAAGAAAAGTGTAAAGGGAATGAATGTTAAAAGCGGTGTAGATTACCTGATGCGGTTCACCCGGTACGCATTTTTGTTTGAACCCGACACCAAGGTCTTTGGTGGAGAAAAGCGTCTGTCGCCTGAGCAAACCCTGCTGTATGATCAAAGCGATTGCGAAGACCGGGTTGCTTTATTTTACTGCCTGGTAAAAGAGATCTATAATTTACCAATGATCGTACTATCGTATCCCAAACATGTAACAATAGCGGTTCAGTTCAATAAGCCCATTGGTAAGCCTATTATATACAACGGCAATAAATATTCAATCTGCGAGCCTAGTCCACAAAAAGAAGATCTGATGATAGGACAGCTACTTCCCGAGTTGAACAAAGTGCCTTATAAGGTGGCTTATGTATACAATCCCCCGAACAAATAATTCATAAAAATTAATTGTTTACTCAGCTGCTAAAATAACATACCTCTAAGGTGTACGGCTAAGTGCTTTGTTTTCTTTTAGTTTATTCTTAAAATTTATTGAAAGAGGGCTGTAATAAAATGCGCCTTCTTTTATATAGTAGAGATAGCAACAGGTATCGCACCGGGTTGAAAAGTAGATAGTTTTTAAGGGCTCCTCCGTTTGTTTACCAAAAACATATATTTTTCCCTCAGAGCGGCATTTCTTAATCTCACTACGTTGCTCAACAGGCTTACTAAGATCTCCAATCAAGTCATTAATCGTGGTGGGATCTTTTGTTATGGTATACTTAAAAAACCGGGTATAGCGTAGTGAGTCGCCATCGGGGTTATCATAGTAGAGTATCTGTAAGCTATCAGCCTGTTGCAGCGAAGGCTCTATACTCAGGCCGGTTTTTACAGCATTTTCAAAAGATGATGAATCCCCGGTTATTTTCGAACTGGCCTGTTGTTTATTACCGCCATTAGAACATGCCGCAATCAATAATACTATTGCATAAAAGCAAATAATAATTCTCCAACGCATTTTTGTTTAAATTTTTTATAGCACAAAGCCGCTTTGAATCAAAGCGGCTTTGCAAATATATTCACTAAACTTTAAACGCTTAATACGTATTGGTCTGCGGTGTGAAACTTCCCCATCCGGAAAGCCAGTTAGTAGAACCAAAGGCGCCGCGATAGGTAACAGTAGTAAAGAACGCATCCATACCGGTAAAATTAGCACCCGCTAAAGCAGGAGAGCCTGACTTTGGTAAATAATTAGGCGTATCCCAGTTAAATGGAGCTTCCAGCATGATGGCATTAGGATCTGTATACGTGGTATTTCCGTTTGCTTCGGCTTTTGTTTTAATATTCAAAGCCACTTCCTTTCTCATAGCTTTTGTTTGATCACTTGTTAAAGGATTGGCAGGATAACTAGAGAATGACCTGGCTGTTACTGAATCGGTAAAATACGGATCAGATATTGCATGAACAAGGTTATTTTTAAACTCGGAATTTCCGGTAGTTATATAATCATTGTAGGAATTAACCGACTCAATTACAAATCCTCCTTTTGGAAAGCCCATCATAATTGAATTGTTAACTGAAAAACGAACTGACCTTCTCCAACGGTTGGCAAAGTTCAGGTTTGCCTGGGTAGCTGCATCACCATTGGGTCCTATCCAGGTAATATTTGATAAAGTAGGCCGTGTGAATGGCGCTGTAGTAGTACCTGAACCATCATTATCTGCCTCTACTCCGTTACCAGCATCGGTATCAGCAATTTCAGGCCGGCGCTGAACTACAGCAAACTGAATTTTACCAGTATAGCCGAAATCAAAATCCAGGTCATCATCAGAAGCTGCATAGGCAGCCAGATATTTAGCATTTACAGTTCCGCCAAAAAATTCAAACGCATCATCGTTACCGTAAGAAACCTGTATATATTCCAATTTTGTTCCGGAACCTACGCCACCAAGTGTTAAACCGTTGATCTCTGAACCAGGTTCTGCAGCAATACCAGCAAATTCTATCCGGCAATATGTCATGGTACCTGAAGTATCATTTGCAATTGTTCCACCATAAACACGATCAACACCGCCTTCAATAAGCGGGGCCGGATTAAGCGTTCTGTTAGTAGGCGCTTTACCCAACAGGATAATACCACCCCAGTCACCGCGTGCTCTTGAGCCGGGAGCCTTACCAGAAGTAAATACAATGGGTTTGCTGGCACTACCATTTGCCTGAATTTTTGCACCCCGTTCAATGATCAATGCGCCTTTTTGCGACACATCACTTTTTAATATAGTGCCTTCAGGAATAGTGAGGGTAGTTCCTGATGTAAAATAAACATATCCCTTCAGCGTATATGTTCCTCCCTCCAGAGTAATATTTTTTAGATAAGAACCAGTGAGGATCCGTGTCTGATTTGGATCGCCGTTATCAATATCACCACCGGTGCCATCTTCGTCATTGAAGTTAACTTTTACGCACGACGCAACAGAGATTGATGTTACGGCAATAAGTAATAATTGTTTAAACTTATTCATACAGTATTTTTCTATTTTTTGAAAGCGTATTATTAATTAAATGGGGGTTTAATTCTTCTTATTTATATCGAAATCATAAGTAAATCCTACCGTAATGGTTGTACCTGGTTTATATGAATAGTTAATCCGGTCACCCTCGCCAGGCTTATAGCCTGCTCCTGATGATGGGTTATCATAAAACGCATACTTATTATTTAAGAGGTCTGATACTGTGGCTTTTATTTCTGCCTTGTTATTCAATATTCTTTTGGCAAGTTGCAGATCGATTACATTTCTTGGCTTTTCATAAATATCATAGAAACCTGCTCCGTTAGGATCGCCCACCAGGTATAACCGGGGACCAATACGGTTGTAGAGCGCAGTGGCATTCCAACTTCCCTTCGAGTATTGAAAGCCACCATTAATAAGGTAAGGCGACTGACCAAATAATGGCCTGTCCTGCTCAGATTTTGCGCCTGAAGCCTGCTCCGTAGAAAGGGTTACTTTAGACTTCAGGTATGTAAAATTGCCAATAAAAGTTATGTCGCGAAATTTATCGTTTATAAAATCCAGGCTTTTTCTTACTTCCACTTCTGCACCATACAAAAATGCTTTGTCGGCATTGGCATATTTAAATAACCAGCGGTCGCTATTACTACCTGCGTCCATTCTTAACTCAATAGGATCTTTGAAGTCCTTCGCTAACACACCCAGTGAAATAAGCTCACCGGATTTTGGATAAAATTCATACCGGAGATCTGCATTTTTAATCGATGTTCTTTTCAGATCCGGATTACCACTTATACCCCATATTTGCTCATAGTCAAAAAACTGAAACGGTGCAATTTCACGAAACTCCGGTCTTGCAACAGTTTGGGAAACTGCAACACGAAGCTGATGTTGATTATTGATGCTGTATGTAAGGTTCAGCGATGGAAGAAAATCCCATTTCTCACTATCAATCGCTATTCTTTTTAAAGCTTGATTCTTTGACTGCAAAAACTGTTCAAAAAATTCTGCTCTCAGTCCCCAGATAAGACGGATCTTTTCACCTATTTTATTGTCGAACATTACATAGCCTGAATTCAGGGCCGAAATGCCAAAATATTTATCCGTATTCTGTGTTTGCTCATTTAGGAACAGTCCATTGTTTTTAATATTATCCGGCAAAAAAGCCTGATCATATGGAATAGTCAAATCTGCAGTGCCAACCGGGTCGTAACGGAATACCCTGGCTTTGAAATCACGAAAACGAAGCAAAGTACCACCACCTGCTTTAAGCGTTTGTTTATTTCCGGCGAAAGTAAATGGAATAGTCAAAGAACCATTTGCGCCGGTAGTATAATCCTGCAGTTTAGAGAAGAAGCGACGGGTATCATCGTTGTCCATTTCAAATTCAGTAGCTGAATAATTCTGGGCATACTGGGCTGTTCTGAAATCGGGCTGTGTTTTATAATTAAAGGCAAAGTTTCCGTTCCATTTAAATTTAATGCCCGATTTTGTAAGCATGTGATCGCCTTCCAGTTGTCCGCTGTATAAAGATCGCTGGTTTAAGAAAGATGAACGGAGCGAAATGATTTGTACGCGGCTCGGATTATTCAATGAACGGCTATAATAATTATCCTCGTATAACTGGTTAAAAAGATTTTTAAAGGAGATCTTATGTTTGCCCTTTACATATGTAAAATTGGCCATCACACCTGCATTTACCGAATACCTGTTCTGTATTTCCGAGCCTTCAAAAATAGCTGAACGGTTCTGCTCATAGCGTCCTCTTTCCACTTCATCATATATCGTCATAGCCTTGCGGTGATATAAAGAAATGATGGTTCCAAACTTAGCACCGTTTTTCCAGTTTGCTATATTCGACCAGGCAAGGTTTATTGTAGTAATGGGCATTGCTTTTTTTACTTCTTCACGGTACACATCACCCTTAAAACTTTTTGTTTGCTCAATCTTCTGTTCATCTTTTAAAGCACGGTATCCTGTGATAGACGGAAGGCCAGCAGGAAGATTTCTGTCTCCATTATCAAAGCCCAGCCAATCGGTTGATTTACGGGGATTGCTTGTAAAGTCTTTAAAAGTAGATTGTGTATTGTATCCAATAGAAACGCCAACCGTTAGCTGATTTTTGGAAGGAATATCTTTTGTATTTATTTGAATCAGGCCACCGGCAAACTCTCCGGGCAGATCAGGAGTAGCGGTTTTATTGATAATAATATTATCAATCATTGCTGCAGGAATGATATCGAATGAAAATGCTTTTTTATCAGGCTCTGAACTGGGCATTTGTGCATCATTCAAAAGCGCCTGATTATAACGATCGCTTAATCCCCGAACAATTACATATTTGCCATCCTGGATAGAAGTTCCACTTACCCGTTTCAATACTTCACCTGTATTTTTATCAGGTGTTCTTCTGATAAAATCAGCAGCTAATCCACTTGAAAGGGCGGAATTATTTTTTTGGAAATTGATTAGCGCAGAGGTGCTTTCTTTGCGAACACTGGATCTTACTTCTACCTGCGCCAATGTTTTATCTTCCAATACAACTGTAATGGTATTATCTTCATTAGGTTTTATCTCAACATCTTCTACAACTTTGGTATTGTATCCTACAGCAGAAACCTTTATGGTATATTTTTTACCGGCTTCAACGGAAAAAGTGAAACGTCCTTCCACATCAGCAGCAAACGCACGCGCTGCGCCCTCTACGGATATAGTAGCGCCCGGAATTACTTCATTCTTTGAATTAATTACTTTTCCGCTAAGACGTAAGTTTTGTGCTACAGCGAACAGCCCACACAAAAGAAAGGGGATTATAAAAAGAACAGACTTATTGCTCACAAGTGGTCGGTTTATTTGCGGCAAAAGTATCCCTAGGGTGTTACTGCTATATTAACTGAATGTTAAGGAATTATTAACTGACCAGGGTCAAGGGTCATCTAAGCAAGTCAATGTTACCGGAATATTAACTCAATGTTACGGCAATGTTACCTAAATATTAAACTACTGAAAATCAGCGGCTGTAAAGAAATTTGGCACAGTTATGATTAACCGATACAATGCAGGTGTTGATTTTCAACCCTTAAAACCTGAATTGAAGTCGTGCAGTAAAAATATTATCCTTTAGATCATCCGTATAACCCGCCAGTGAAGTATTTTCATTTTTTACAAAATCGTACCACAACATCAACCGTACATTCTCATTGATTATATAATTATATCCTACACTTACTGTGGTATATTTAATATCTGTAGCATTTATATTATTACCGGCTTTGCCAATCTCATCCCTTTTTACTTCGGTATTGGGATCATACCAGTCGTATTTAATTCCCAGCTGGTGATGCTCGTTCACAATATTTTGCAGCAGGTATACAAAAGCGCCATCAAACTTACGAACGTAATAGGGTTCCTGCAATAACGCTACTGGAGTTTCGGAGGTACCGGCCGATGCAGTTTGTGTACCCCGCCAGTATTCAGCACGCAACAATGTAGCCCCACCCTTGTACTTCCATTTTAATTGCATATCGGCCCCATAATACCGGCGCGGGGCCTTACGGCCCAGGTTATCGGTAGCAGAATCAACCATAAATATTTTTCCGTTTACATCACTGGCTATTTCGTAGGTGTACTTTGTATTTTGAAAAAGTCCACCATTGAAATAAGAAAGGCCTCCCGATAAAGAAACCGTTTTAGAAAGCGGGTAAGGCTTCCAGGCTGCGCGGGCAATAAAATCTTTATACGAATCATATTCTGCGGTAGCGGTCAAACCCTGGCCATTGAAAAAACCGGCATCTACTTTCAGGTAACGTAAAGGATGATCGCTCCGGCGGGGTTCAAAAGAAACCATAGCGCCCAGGTCGCGTTCATTTCTCATTAATATCTGTGACATCCGACCACGCTCAGGTGATTCGCGGTCGGCAGAGCTCATATTCACTTCATATCCAAAAGGCCGGGCGAACATCCCCATGGTAAATTGAAATACATGCCATTTATTTTCAAATATCCGTCCCCAGAAATCCCGGATAACAACGCCCCGTTCTGTGCCATCGAACTGGAATACAAAATACAGGGAGATCTGGTCTTGCGGATTCATGCGGGCATAATCAAGCCGGAACCGCCCCCGCCTGAGCATAAACCGGTTATTTACATGGGGAGCAAAATCGCCACCATTCCAGCTGCGGGCTCCTTTTGTTTGCGCTACCTGGAACTGGGGTTGAAGATAGCCGGTAAAATATATGCGGTCGAACTTCCTATACATTTGTAAGATACCTTTTCCAACATTGGTAGTAGTATCTATCATATCAGTCAGAAACTGGGCTTCCAGCGAACGTGTACAACTCAGCAAAAACAGAACTATAACAGCTTTACGGAGAACAGACAACAACAATAATCGTACAGAAGGCATTACAGCAGTATTTTTTGGGGCCCAATATTAAGCAATTATTACCTCAATGTTACGCCTGGGTTAATTGCTGGCCGCGACAAATGAAATGATATGCGTGGTATAATATCTTTCTAACCGGCTTTTACAGGTTGCTGATACCAGGCTGGAATAATATTTTATTAAGAAATCAATGGAATGGTGTAGAACAATACCTTTTTCTGGTTACCGGTTGATGCCAAGACCTTCTCTTATCATTTACAAATCAATTAGTTAAATCAGCAGAATAGGAACCAATCTGGTATATTATCTTTGTGTTAAGTAATCATTACCAGTCAACCCTTTTTTTTATCCTATACTATTAGTTCTATTTTTGCGACAAATTTTTGGCAATGGGATTAAACTCTATAATGAAGATTTTTATGCCGAAGGATAGGATTTTCTACTCCTTGTTTGAACAGGTTGCTCAAACTGTGGCTAAAATGGGCAAAGTGATGAAGGAAGTGGTTACAGAACCCGACTTTGACAAAAGAGCTGCTTTGATATCTCAAATCGAAGATCTTGAACATGTTAATGATGATTTCACCCACAAAATCTTTACCGAACTCGGCAGAAATTTTATTACCCCTTTCGACCGGGAAGATATTCACTACCTGGCCAGCGCCCTGGACGATATTTGTGATTATATTTTCGCCTCGGCTAAAAAAATAAATTTCTACAAAGTAAATCCCAACGATCAGGGCATTCAAAAAATGGCCGACCTGATTGAACAGGGTACCGAGCAAATAAAAAATGCTGTATTGCAGCTACGCGATATGCGCGATATGCGCCAGATCACCGATGCCCTGGTTAAAGTAAACAGTATTGAAAACCAGGCCGACGATATTTTTGATTTGAGTATCGACCGTTTGTTCGAAACAGAACCCGATGCCAAAGAAGTGATCAAGAAACGGGAAATTTACCAGGTAATGGAAATTGTAACCGATAAATGTGAAGATGCCGGTAACGTTATTGAATCTATTATTATTAAATACGCGTAACAGACAGGAACGTTCTACTACCTAACCGCTCCCGCAATGCTTACATTATTAATTATTATCATTATACTCGGACTGACTTTCGATTTGATCAATGGTTTCCACGACGCTGCTAACTCTATAGCCACGGTTGTTTCCACCAAAGTGCTAACGCCCTTTCAGGCAGTAGTTTGGGCAGCTTTATTCAACTTTATAGCCTACTGGATCTTCGATTTGAAAGTGGCCAACACTGTAGCTAAATCAGTACACAGCGATTCCATTAACTTATATGTAATTCTGGCCGGCCTGGTAGCTGCCATTTTCTGGAACCTGCTTACCTGGTGGTTTGGCATTCCTTCCAGCTCAAGCCATACGCTTATTGGCGGATTTGCCGGGGCAGCCGTGGCCCACGCCGGCAGCTTTGACGTTATTAACCAGGGAACCATTTTTACTATCATGATATTCATTGTACTGGCCCCCTTCATTGGTATGCTGGTGGCATTTATAATAACAGTCATCATTGTCAACCTCTGCCGAAAGGCCAATCCCTATCAGGCAGATAAATGGTTCCGCCGTTTACAGTTGTTATCTTCAGCCGCCTTCAG
>DASUVL010000619.1:0-4147 GCA_036379015.1 Niastella sp. | reverse complement strand
ATCCCCGGGGGTGGCTAACAAAAATTCTTTCAGTCGGGCTATGCGGTCCATGTTTCCTCAATTAAAAAATCCATAAAATTTCAAACTGTATCTTTATGGCACTTATATTTGTATACAAGATGGTTGCATAAACAACCAATGAACTAATTAAATTCTATTGCCAATGAAGATATTAGTCTGCATCAGCAAAACGCCGGATACCACGGCAAAAATAGCTTTCACCGATAACAATACGAAATTTGCACAGGATAACGTACAATGGATCATCAATCCATATGACGAATGGTATGCGCTGGTTCGCGCTATTGAACTGAAAGAAAAAGATCCTGCTACGGTGTTACACCTGATAAATGTAGGTGGCGCCGATGCCGAACCGGTTATCCGCAAGGCCCTGGCCCTGGGTGGCGATGAAGCCATTCGGGTGAACACCGCCAGCACCGATAGTTTTTATATTGCGTCGCAGATTGTTGAAATAGCAAAGCAAGGCAACTACGATCTGGTTTTTACCGGTAAAGAAACCATCGATTTCAATGGTTCTTCCATAGGCGGTATGGTAGCCGAACTGCTTGACATGCCTTATGTTTCCCTCGCTACAAAATTTGATTTGAGCGGAACTACCGCTACCATCAGCCGCGAAATTGAGGGCGGCGAAGAAGTGTGTGAAGTTAATTTACCCGTAGTGGTTAGCTGTCAGAAAGGAATGGCCGAACAGCGTATTCCTAACATGAAGGGTATTATGGGCGCCCGCACCAAGCCATTGAAAGTGTTGGAGCCGGCAGCTGCTGATACATTAACGACCGTTGCCAGTTTTGAATTACCACCAGCCAAAGCAGGTGTAAAACTGGTTCCTGCCGATAACCCCGCCGAACTGGTGCGTTTGTTACACGAAGAAGCGAAGATAATCTAATGTGATAATTTGATAATTAGCTAATGTGATAATTAATGCACTAGCTAATTATGAGCCAGGCACTCATATTACTATTAAGCTTCCGTTCCGCCACGTGGCGGACTCTTGTACGCAAAGTTCTTTACTCAATAAAAATTACAAAGGTAATGTGCCAAAACAGTAAACGATTGTATTCCATTATCACATTATCACATCATCAAATTAGCTAATTATGTCTGTTCTTATATTCATCGATCAGGCCGATGGCCATGTAAAAAAGGCTTCTTTTGAAGTATTAAGCTATGGTGCCAAAGTAGCAGAGCAATTAGGCACAACTGCCGAAGCCGTGGTATTAGGCGCTGTACCGGGCGATCAATTATCAGCCCTGGGTAAATATGGCGTGAAAAAAATTCACCAGGTGGCCAATGATGCCCTTAATCACTTTGATGCACAGGTTTTTACCAAAGTAATTGCCCAGGTGGCACAGGCTGCCGGGTCAAAAGTGGTGATATTTTCGAACAACGTTGATGGTAAAGCTATTGCGCCCCGCCTGGCGGCCCGCCTTAAAGCCGGACTGGTACCCGGCGCTGTTGCCCTGCCGGATACTGCCAATGGATTCACCGTAAAGAAAAACGTTTTTTCGGGGAAAGCTTTTGCCAACTTAACCATCAATTCTGATATAAAGATCATTACACTGAATCCCAACTCCTACCAGGTAGTGGAAGGTACAGGAACTGCGGAAGTTGTTCCGTTTTCTGCAACCGTTGATGCGCCTAAAGTAAAAATAAAATCCGTTAATAAAGCCTCCGGCGAAGTACCCTTAAGCGAAGCCGAAGTAGTAGTTAGCGGTGGCCGTGGCCTTAAAGGTCCCGACAACTGGGCATTGATCGAAAACCTGGCCCATGCCCTGGGTGCAGCTACTGCCTGCAGCCGCCCTGTGGCTGATGAACATTGGCGCCCTCACCATGAACATGTTGGACAAACCGGTCTTACTATTGCGCCTAATTTATATATTGCAGTCGGCATTTCGGGAGCCATTCAACATTTGGCCGGAGTGAACCGAAGCAAGGTGATTGTGGTTATAAATAAAGATCCCGAGGCCCCCTTCTTTAAAGCGGCCGATTATGGTATTGTGGGTGATGCATTTGACATAGTACCCAAAATAACGGAAGCGGTAAAAAAGCTGAAAGGAATGGCATAAATTAACCTGGTTGATTCAATGAAATGAGGTTAAAGGATTTGGGCTCATTTTTTGAATAAAAACCCTTAGTTTCGTGCTTTCGTTATGAAGAAAATAGAGTTGGAAATAGTTGCCTTGTCACACAGCATTACTCAAACTCATTCATATGCTGTGGTGTTGGGAGAAGTAAACGGGTTGCGCAGGCTGCCGATCGTGATCGGGGGCTTCGAAGCGCAGGCTATAGCCGTGGCACTGGAAAAAATGCATCCAAGTCGCCCGCTCACGCATGACCTCATGAAAAACTTCATGAATGCCTTTAACATTGATCTGCAGGAAATAGTGATCTGCGATCTGCAGGAAGGCATTTTTTATTCGAAGTTGGTGTGTGTGAGTGAGCATGATACTGTAGAAATTGATTCCCGAACATCCGATGCACTGGCCCTAGCCGTTCGCTTCGGATGTCCTATTTATACCTACGATAATATTCTCGAAAGCGCCGGTATTTTAATGGAAGACCCATCTGGCAAGAAAAAACAGCCCCGCGAAGCAGTGGCCGCTGAATCTTCTGCCGGTACCGACGACTTAAAAGCACTGACGCTGGATGAACTTAACACCTTGTTAAATGAGGTGCTGGAAGCGGAAGATTATATCCGGGCTATAGCTATTCGCGACGAAATAAACACCCGCAAAAGGAACAGGGGATAAAATTGCCGATTTGGGGGATTTAGAGATTTCTGAATTTAGCCAAATCACCAAAATCACAAAATCTCAAAATTTCCGTTTTGGTCGTTTTTCCCAACTGCAAGATCAATATTGGCCTTAACATCGTTCGCAAACGTTCTGATGGCTACCACGACCTGGAAACCATTTTCTATCCATTGCCTTTACGTGATGCGCTGGAGGTTGTGAAGCGTGAAACGGCAGACGGCAAATCGGAAGTCGGAAGTCAGAGGTCGGAAGAACAAACCGAACCTGTTACATTTCATTTGAGCGGGTTACCCGTGCAAGGCAAAACAGAAGACAACCTTTGCATCAAAGCTTATAACTTACTCAAAAAAGATCACCCCCAACTTACCAACATAGATATGTACCTGCACAAAGCCATTCCTATGGGTGCAGGCTTAGGCGGTGGGTCGGCCGATGGCGCGTTTACCCTGCAGTTACTGAATGAAAAATTTCAACTGAATATCTCCCGCGAAAAGCTGCTTGATTACTCCCTGCAACTCGGCAGCGATTGTCCTTTCTTCATCATCAACAAACCGTGTTATGCAACAGGCCGCGGCGAATTGTTGCAGGCAGTACAACTAGATCTGTCCTCATATTCATTTTTAGTGGTGCATCCTGGCGTTCATATCAATACCGGTTGGGCATTTTCACAACTCACTCCTGCCCCATCATCACAATCATTACAAGAGATCATTCAGCAACCCGTTACCAACTGGCGATCACTATTAAAGAATGATTTTGAAGCGCCGGTTTGTAAACAACATCCCGATCTGCAAGCCATCCGGGAAAAGCTATACGCGGCAGGCGCCCTGTATGCATCTATGACGGGTAGTGGGTCCTGTTTCTATGGCATCTTCCCCAAAGAACAACTGCCTGTTTTGCAATGGCCTGCACATTATGCTGTGTTTGATCTGAAATGATTTGTCTATCACTTTGGTGGTTTAATAAACTGATCATTTCAGCCCATCGCCTAAATTGATTATATTTGCACAAATAGTATTGTTATCCACTACAAAGCCTACATACTTCACTTTCTTCATTACAACCTCGATTTTCTGAATCATCGAGGATAACCAACAAGCTGGTTCGTATCACTACGGACCAGGGTCAAAGGCATTGTTTCCATTACGGCCATATCATCTTTTAACAAGGCCTGTATTCCATTCATATCATATTCATCTATCATTTTTATTATATACCCTGTTTATGGTTACTACGTTATCTGACAAAACGAAATACTATCTTGATCTCGAAGAACAATATGGTGCGCACAATTATCATCCCCTGCCTGTGGTGTTGCAAAAAGGAGAAGGCGTATTTGTATGGGATGTTGATGGCAAACGATATTATGATTT
>DASUVL010000618.1:0-9877 GCA_036379015.1 Niastella sp. | reverse complement strand
CAAAATTCCACTCATAACTTTTGGCATCGAGTATGGTATCCTTGAATGTAAGTGTGAATGGTACACAACCTACCGTATCGAATGCCCCGTTAAAATAGGCTTTGGGCCCGGAGCCAACGCCGGCAAAATTGAATGTTATTTTAAGGGCGCCCAGGTTGCAACCCTGCTCTCCAGCTCCGTTTGCCGGCCTCCATACGCCAGGGGTTGTCATATAAGGTTTGGTAATAGGGTCGTTACTACTTCCATAGCAATTGGCGCAAATAGCCATGTAAATAATGCCCTGTTCATCAAACCGGCTGGTTCCACCATCAACATGTTCACCCAAACCACCATCCTGACCAAAATAAGAACCGTATAATAACGAAGATGCGTCTCGTCTCAGCACAATGAAATAAAAATCGCGGTTATCAGTCACCGATTTAAAAGCATCCGGAGTAATAGGCATGCCCGCCGGGCCTGCCAGGTCATATGGGTCATTTACCCTCGAATACCAGCCTCCCCAACCGGATACATACACGTTTTCACAGCGGTCGACCAGAAAGGCTACCGGAGAAATATTGGGTTTGCCACCATTGCCGAACGTGGTTGAATACACGATGCCTGAAAGGTCGGGTTGCAATTTGGTTATAAATTGTTTAGTGCCTGCATTACTATAAGCTGCGTTTATTATCGGCCAGGTTCCCCGGGTTACACCCAATACATAAGGAAAATTATGCCCGTCGAATTGGATACCATAAATTAAATCGGCTTGTGGTGTGCCTAAAAAGGTGCTTCGCCGCAAGGTAGTGCCATCATTTGAAATGATGGATACATAGCCGTCAATATAACCAACCAGGGCATCGCTTATAACACCGTTCCTGAAACCGGAAATGGTGCCGGGAAATTGGGGGCTGGCCGTGCCGCCGGCTACATAAATATCGTTGGTCGATGGTTGTAATGCCAAGACAAAGGCGGCATCATCGTCTGTTCCGCCTAAATAAGAGCTCCAGATAATGCTGTTACAGTCGGGACTTATTTTAAGAACAACACCATCTTGAGCGCCGCTATTGTTCTTTTGAAATCCATTCCCTATCATCGGAAAATCAATAGATTGAGATTGGCCGGCTACATAAATAAAGCCTGCATTATCCAGTATCACTTCACTGTGCGAGTCGTCGCCATAGTTCCTGAGCAATGAGTTTGTTTTATGGGCCCCGGGACCTCCGATTTCCATCTGGTCTTCAATATTCACCCCATCATTGCCTGATCCGCCAATACGCAGAGAACCGATCAATGCAGTGCCGGTAGGGTTTATTTTGGTTACGAACATCTCACAACCACCACCGTTGCCCACCAGGGTCCCGGGGAAGTTATCAGAATAGGTTCTGCCCAGAACGACCAGGTTGCCTTGTGCATCGCAGAAAAGACTATGCGGAAACTCATCGGCGTTACCGCCGAGATAAGTGGCATATAAGCGGCTGGCGCCATCGGGACTGAATTTGAAAATGCCCACATCAATATTCAGGTTACCACCTGGGCTGAAATTAGTTTTATAGGCGCCCGGCGATGTGGGGAAGCCGCCGTCAAACACAATACTTCCGGAATACAATGATCCATCGGGGCCATGTGTGGCCGTAAAAGCCCATTCATCCTTAGTAGTGCCGGTAAAGGAAGAAAATACGATCGACGGGTCAATTACCAATGTGCTGGTCTTGGCATGATCGCCTACTTTAAACCGAACGATGTTTTTTCCTTCCAGTTTATAGGCGCAGGGAGTTTCCTGTTTGCCATTTACGTAGTCGAACTGGTACGAATACGGGTAAAGTTCTCTTACATTCCCCACACTTGTTTTAATGACGAGCTCGCTGTTTTTGATCGACAGCTTATCGGCTCCGTCATATTGCATCACAATATCATTCACATCACCGCCGGGGTGTACAATGAGATCATATTTCAAACGTCCGTTCTCAGTATAATACCGTACATCAATGTTGGGATAAATGTTTTTATATACTACTGCCTGGCAGTTTTGTACGTTATAGCGCCATTTGGAGGGATCTTTACCAATGAGGTAGTTGCTGAAACCCGGCACTACTTTGTCGGGAACAATTTCAGGATTGGCCGAACTGCCTACGAACTGTACTTTATAGGCATGTGACCGGATGGTGTGGGGTTTGGGAATAACTGGTTGCCTGGAGCTGCTCCTGGCCTGAATATTTTTTGTGGAAAGCACTTCGTGATGATCGCGTGCTTGCTGCAGATCGGTGACATTATGTTGTACAACGGTAAACCCGTTATTATTTAAATAGAAGTTACCGGTAGGAAGATCACCTTTGAATTTTACCTGTTTATCCCACTGTCCTCTATTCTCAATAAACTCAAACGTGGAAGGGCCCTGTGCGATCAATTTTATAACGCCAGTTATGCACAGCGCTATAACCATCAGACTTTTCTTAACCAAAATTCGTGTTTTCAAAGTGTAATAATAGGAAGGGTGCAATGATATTGAATTTGATCAACCGCTACAAAATCTTAATATTTAAAAGAAGGGCACATCGACTGCCTTCTGTCCCCGTTATATTCATTATAGAACCCGTGCCGTAACAACGCAAATTCAAGGGCGCCACGGGAGTAATTATATTTATTCAGGGAAGAAGTAGTAACATCATACGTGAACATAAGTTTAATGGTCTTCCATTCAAAGCCGATCATAGGAATGAATGAATCGCCGCCGCGATAGTACAAGCCACCTATCAATTGCGATTCTCCATCGCCAGACAAATTGTACTGGACATTGCCGCCGGCTACCAGCTCACTGGTTTTTGCCGTAGTGCTGAAATAAGCCATGGGATTTACAATTACCTGGTCGTTTATTTTTATGCTGGTGTTGACAAATGCATTATACCGGCGTGCTATACGGGAATCGTCCCCGCTCAAAGAATCGCTGGTGGTAAAAAATGATTCCCGCGGCTGATTTAGGTGCATGACCGAAATACCGCCGTTCACATATAATTTATCGGTAGGAAAGTAGGCATAATTCACGCCCACCTGCATATCAAAATAACTGATATTGGGTGCATCGAGTACTACACTGGTAGGCAGGTTGGAGTCGAAAAATTTGCCGTCGAACTGATCGGGAAATTTCAAATCAGTAGTATTAATGCGTTTATTAGCCCAGCCTACATTAAAACCAAACGATAACAAATGCGCTACGCCCAGCATTTGATGGTAGGCGGCCGAACCATATATTTTGGTAGAGGTCAAACTTCCTGAACCGGCAACATCCCGTAAGATAACGCCGCCTAATCCCAGCCAGCCGCTTTCAATACGATCGCGGAACACCTGAGCATCGCCCCAGATACTCATTGTTTTGTATGGCACACTCATGATCGTTGACCACTGGTTGCGATAGTTGACACCTATACGGTAATCGGCATCAGGAATAAATCCGGTATTAGCCGGGTTTGTTGTGAGCGGGGAATTAAACCATTGAGAAAAATGCAGATCCTGCGCCGCTGACTGAAAACAAAAACACAAAACGCATAGTAAAGGCAGCAGTACCGGTTTAAGAAATCGGTTTATTGAATCCCGGGTCACAGGGGGCCACACTGTTTGATTAGATAATATTTTCTTCATAAACCACCTGTCTAAAATTACAATTTGTTATACTACGGTAAAGCTTTTCCGGAGCTTTAACGTATAATTTACGAAAGTCGTTTCCACAGGTTATCAATCTCTTGTCAAACGGCTCACTTTTTTACCGGATCAGGGTGATATCACCGGTTTTCCGGAGTTTTTTTCCGTCAAAAAATTCTACATCCAGTGTATAGGCATATACATCCATAGGTTGAAGCTGGCCTTTATAGGTGCCATCCCATCCTGTTTTTCTGTTATTGGTCTCAAACACCATTTGTCCCCATCGGTTGTAAATTCTCCAGGTCATTTTTGCAATACCAAAACCGGTTACGGATATAAAGCTGTTCCTGCCAAATCGTCCGGGTGTAAAGGCATTGGGCACATCCAGCAATGGGTCTATCAGGGCTTCCACTGCTTTACAGGCCGTATCGCTGCATTCAAACTCATTAAACGTAATAAGGCAGGCATTGAATGTACCCGTAGCATTATATTGATGCCCTACGGTATCCATAGTTGTTTTAATGGTAGAATCACCGTCGCCAAATAACCATACGTAACGTGTTCCGCCGCTCGATAAATTGGTGAACACGGTAGGTTTATTGGTGACTGGCGGAATGGGCGCCACCGAGAAATTAGCGGTTGGCAGCGGATGCACGCCAATATCCATGAACGTAGAGTCAACGATATTACAGGTGCTGCTGTCAACAACTTTCAGTGAAACACGATAGTTGGCCACGTTGTTGTACACGTGAACCGGGTTTACTTCGTTAGAAGTTGTGCCATCGCCAAAGTCCCAGTAGAACTGCTGGCCCGCCAGCGATGTATTATTGAAAATGGCGGTATAAGGAGCACAACCCGAAGGCGGTGTTTCAAACCGTGCATCTACCAATGGCGACACGCGTAATTCCTTTACAACGGAATCGGGCGAGTTGCAATAACTGGTATCATTCAAAATCAATTTTGTTTGATAAGTTCCCGCACTTGCATACGAATGGTGTATTGTATCCTCACCAGGCGTTACCCGGGTTCCATCACCGAAATCCCAGGTAAAGCTGCTGGCTTTAAAGGGTTTGGTAGGCGGGAAGGTGGTGGTATTATCAAACTTGTATAACAGCGATTGGCAGGGTGGTAATTTGGTAGATAAGAATGCCAGATTGGCTTTATCAGTACGTACATGAATAGTAACATAGCCGGTATCCCGCACGTTACAGGTAGCTGGGTCAATCGCGATCAAACGTACCCGGTAGTCGCCAATGGCCGTAAATGTATGCGATACTTCTGTGTTCGACGTGGTTACATCGGGGGTGCCGTCGTCAAACGACCACTCATAACTTTTTGCATTGAGAATCGTATCGCGCAGCACAACTTCGAAGGGCACACAACCCAGGGTATCTACCACCCCGTTGAAATAGGATCTTGGTCCGGAGGCTACACCTGCAAAGTTGAAAGCGATCTTGGCCGCTGCCAGATTACAGTTCGACGTGCCCGTTCCATTCACTGGTCCCCATACGCCGGGCGTAATAGGGTAGGGCACTGAAATGGTGCCTACAGAACTGCCAAAACAGTTGGCGCAAATGGCCTGGTAAATAACGCCCTGGGCATCGTAACGGCTTGTGCCGCCATCTACATGTTCACCCTCACCGCCGCTTTGGCCAAAGAAGCTGCCATATAACAGGGACACTGCATCTTTTTTAATGACTATAAAATAGAAATCGTGATTATCAGTAATTGTTTTTAATGCATCGGGCGTGGTAGGCATACCGGCTACTCCCGACATATTGAAGGGATCGCGTCCGTTGGCCGAGATCCAGCCGCCCCAACCGGAGATGTAGACATTCTCGCAACGGTCAACCAGAAAGGCAACGGGAGAAATATTCGGTCGGGCAGCGCCATTGCCAAAAGTAGTAGAATACGTAAAACCCGAGAGATCGGGTCGCAGCTTACTTACAAATTGACAGGAACTGCCGCCATTAAAAGCAGCATTCACAATGGGCCAGCCGCCCTCAGAAATACCCATGATGTAGGGAATGGAAAACTTATCGAACTTAATACCATATACTGCATCAAAAGCACCGGTACCCATATACGAACTCCTGATTATGGAGGAACCGTCGTTTGCTATCTGGGCCACGAAACCATCAGTGGTTCCGCCCTGATTGGAACCCTGGTAAACACCTGCTTTATTGCCGGGGAAGTTGCCGCTGGCAGTAGCGCCACCAACATAAATATCGTTGGTTGCAGGACTTACAGCTATTACAAAAGCGCCATCATCGCTGCCACCGCCTAAATAACTGCTCCAGATAACGTTGTTACAGGTAGGATCTATTTTCATGACCACACCATCCTGGCCTCCGCCAAAAGCAGTTTGAAAAGCTGAACCGGTTACCCTGAAATCACCTGAACGCGATTGAGCTGCTACGTATATATTACCAGCATTGTCAAGGGTAACCTCGCTACGCGAATCATCGCCATAAAAACGCAGGGTAGAAGTTAAATTGATAGAACCGCCTTCCTGCAGATCACTGATGTTAACCCCATCGGCGCCGGTGCCACCAATACGAAGCGAACCGATGATGCCGGTTCCGGCTGCATTTAATTTGGTAACGCAAATATCGGCGCTGCCACCGGTACCGTACACGGTGCCGGGAAATCTTGAAGAATAGGTTCTGCCCATGACCACCAGATTGCCCTGCGGATCACAGATGAGGCTATGCGGGTAATCATTTCCCTCTGCGCCCAGGTAAGTAGCATACACGCGTTGCGACCCATCGGAACTGAATTTAAAAATGCCCATATCAACACCGCCATTGGCCGAACCGCCCTGGTAAGATGATTGATAAGCACCTGGCGAAACGGGGAAGCCGTTCCCGAATACAATACCGCCTGAAAATAAAGAGCCATCAGGACCGGGCGTGGCGGTAAAACCATATTGACCCGCTCTACTTCCTGTGAATGACGAGAATATTAGCGAAGGATCAATAATTAGCGTACTGGTCTTTGAATAGTTGCTTACTTTAAACCGCACCGTATTTTTATCGGCCAGTTCATAAGAACAGGTTGTTTCCTGTTTGCCTTTTAACTGGTCGAATTGGTAAGAGTAGGGGTAAAGTTCCTTTACATCGCCTACCGATGTTTTTATGATCAGTTCTTTATTCTTTATTAACAGCTTATCGGCTCCTTCGTATCGCATCAGGATGTTGCTCACACTGCCGCCTGGATTTACAATAAGGTCATATTTCAAATTTCCGTTCTCGGAATAATAACGTACGTCAATATTTGGATAAATGTTCTTATACAAAACCGCCTGGAAGATCTTTACATTATTCGCCCATTTGGAAGGATCATTGCCAATAAGATAATTGCTGTAGGTAGTCAGTGCTTTGTCGGGTAAAATTTCGGGGTTGGCGTTAGCGCCTACAAACTGAACCTGGTAGGCATGGGATCGAATAGTATAGGATGGATACGCAGGCCCACCATTGCCAGGTTCATGAGGTTGGTGTTTGTTTTTATCTGACCCGTCTGACCGGGCAGTAACTTTCGCCGAACCGGCGTCGTCAGCAACTGAGCCATGTTGCCGGTGAAAGAAACGTTCCAGGTCGCTCGTATTATGTTGAACGACGGTAAAACCATTGGGGTGCAGGTAGAATTGACCCGCAGGCAGTTCACCTTTGAATTTTATTTTACTTTCCCACTGACCTTTGTTTTCGGTAAACTCAAAAGTAGATGGGTTCCCCTGAGCGAACGTTTCAAAGGCTATAGCGGTAAGAAGAAGTGCTATCAAACTGATTCTGCCCAATGCCTGTCGGTTTTCGATTTAAATAATTTGAAAGTAAATCACAACTCTATTCTATTCTTACCTGCCCGGATAATATTAACGCATGTTAAACCTTGCAGCGTATAGTAAATAGCAAGAGATGGAACAACAAAAAAGTTGGTACTACTTTTAATCAAACCTTAATTCACGTAAGCAGTTTGTATTGTACAGTTTTACTATGCAATGTCGAATTGCATGATAAGCAGAATTGGTTAGTGGTGCTTTTATACCTACGAAATCTTGCTCCAGGCAGTTTTGCCTTGTAGCGATTGCAGGTAATTTTTAAGCTGCAAATTTGTTGCCGAAGCCAGGTCAGGATCAGCATCCAGTAAGCGTTCGGCCATTTCACGGGCAATTTCGAGCCAACTTCTATCCTGAACGATACTTGCCAGTTTAAAATTCAACGCGCCGCTTTGCCGGGTGCCTTCAATGTCGCCGGGTCCTCGCAATTCAAGGTCTTTCTCTGCTATTTTAAAACCGTCGTTCGTAGCACACATTGTCTTTAACCGTTCCCTGGCTTCATTGTTCAGTTTTGAACCAGATAATAAGATACAGAAGCTTTTTTCACTGCCTCTTCCTACGCGGCCCCGCAACTGGTGTAATTGTGAAAGGCCAAATTTTTCGGCACTCTCAATGACCATTACACTCGCATTGGGAACGTCAACCCCTACCTCAATTACCGTTGTACCAACCATAATGTGAGTGTCGCCGGTTTTAAATCGTTGCATATTGGTTGTACGCACTTCATTGGTTTGCCGGCCATGCACCATACTGATCCAGTACTTCGGTTCAGGAAAATATGCCTGCACATTTTCGTACCCCTTCATCAGGTTTTCGTAATCCAATTTTTCTGATTCTTCAATGAGCGGAAATATTATATATGCCTGTCGTCCTTTCGTAATTTCTGCCTTAATAAAATCCATTACCTGGCTCCGAACTGTTTCATAACGATGTACGGTTAAAATAGGTTTTCGGTTGGGTGGCAGCTCATCTATTATGCTAGTATCCAGATCGCCGTACGCCGTCATGGCCAGGGTGCGCGGAATGGGTGTGGCGGTCATCACCAGTATGTGTGGTGGTACCACCGCTTTGTTCCATAACCTTGCGCGTTGTGCTACTCCAAACCGGTGCTGTTCATCAACAATGGCCAGCCCCAGATTTTTAAATTGAACCTTGTCTTCGAGCAGGGCGTGGGTACCAATTAAAAAATGAATGGTACCTTCTGATAACTGCTGCAATATTTCTTTTCGCTCACGGGTTTTCGTTGACCCGGTCAGTATCCGCACATTTACCGGCAGATCTTTTAACAGGTTGCTGATACTATTGAAATGCTGCTGGGTGAGGATCTCGGTGGGCGCCATCAGGCAACCCTGGTAACCGTTATCTATGGCCAGCAGTAGTACCAGCAGGGCCACAATGGTTTTCCCGCTTCCAACATCACCTTGCAGCAGCCGGTTCATTTGTTTGCCGGTGCCCGTATCGCGTCTAATTTCTTTTATAACTCTTTTTTGTGCGCCGGTTAGCTCAAAAGGCAGGTAATGCTCATAAAAGCGGTTAAAAATTTCGCCTACCTGACTGAACACTACTCCTTTTGAATAGCGGTGCCTTTGCTGCCGCAACAGGCCCATGCGTATTTGTGCTATGAAAAATTCTTCAAATTTTAACCGGTTTATTGCCTGTTGCCACGTTTCAGGGTCGGTAGGAAAATGCACATTTACAAAAGCCTTGAAACGAGGCATCAGTTGCAGGGGTTGCAATACTGAATCCGGTAGTATTTCAGGAATATTTTTTTCCTGTAACAATTTAATCAAAGTTTCTGTAAAACTCCCCAATTGTCTTCCGCCCATTCCCCGCGATTTTAATTTTTCCGTGCTGGGGTAAATGGGTTCCAACGTACTCTTACCTTCCGACTTCTCGCGGCTATAGGGTTCCATTTCGGGGTGGGTGATCTGGGGTTGGCCCTGGAAGAAGCTTACTTTACCGTAAACCAGGAAGGGTTGACCAACGGTCAGCATTTTCTGGATCCAGGTAATTCCCTGGAACCAAACCAATTCCAGTGTACCGGTGGCATCTTTTATTTCGGCCACCAGCCGTTTTCCTCTTTTCTCGCCCATAAGGCCGGTGCTGGTGAGTACGCCGGCTATCTGAATGAAATCGGTCTGGGGGGTAATATCCCGCACCAGGTTCACTTTGGTTTTATCGATATGACGGTTGGGAACAAGCTCGAGCAGGTCTTTAAAGGTGTAGATGTTCAGCTCTTTTTTGAGCAGGTCGGCCCGTTGCGGACCTACCCCCTTCAGGTACTCAATTGGATTGGCTAATATGTCGACAGTTCCTTTTATAGGGCAAAAATAGAGAAAAGGCAACGAGGCAACAAGGCATAAAGACAACGAAGACCAGCATGCCGTTACTGCCTCACGGTTGCATGTACGATTACAGATAGATTAC
>DASUVL010000617.1:0-3394 GCA_036379015.1 Niastella sp. | reverse complement strand
TCGATTTCCCGCTTCATTACCATGAAGAATTTGAGTTGAACTTTATTCAAAACGCAAAAAACGCCAGGCGGGTAATAGGCGATCACATTGAGGATATAGATGAACTGGAACTGGTACTGGTTGGCAGTAACCTGCAACATGCCTGGTTTACCCACCATTGTAAGGGCAAGGAGATCAGGGAAATTACCATCCAGTTTCATAAAGATCTGTTTGATGAAAAATTGCTGCGGCGTAACCAACTGAGCTTTATCCGTACCATGCTTGAAAAGTCATTGCGCGGCATTCTGTTCTCAAAAGAAACTACCCAACAGTTAGCTCCCCGCATTATGGAACTCAACCAAATGCAGGGTTTTGATTCGGTACTTGAATTAATGTCTATACTACACGACTTGTCCATTTCCCGAAATATGCGCATTTTGTCTGATGCGTCATTTAATAACACCGAACAATATACCTACAACAGCCGGCGCATTGAAAAAACGCTGGAATACATGAACCAAAATTTCGACAAACCCATTACCCTCAACGAAGTGGCGCGGCTGGCAAATATGTCTGATGCAGCTTTTAGCCGTTTTTTTAAACAACGTACCGGTAATACGTTTATCGATAGTCTTACAGAAATCAGGCTGGGCCATGCTTCCCGGATGCTGATCGATACAACCCAGTCTATTGCCGAAGTGGCGTATCACTGCGGATTTAATAATATCTCCAACTTCAACCGCATTTTTAAAAAGAAAAAAAGCTGTACCCCTAAAGATTTCCGGGAGAGTTTTTCCGGCACACGAATATTTATTTAATGGGTCATTTCCTGATCATCGTTAGTATTTTACGTTAGTATTTGCCAATAATGGTAGGTACAGGCCGTATCTGCTGGCAAAAACCGGCAACTTACCATGGGTCAGCGGTTACTGACTGACGCCTTTTTAAAAAAAATAACTATCTTCATCACACAGTTATATTATTGTTTAGGTTTTCTTATTACTTTAACCCAAAATTCTATCCGTTTCCACTATTTTAATTACAACATTAATTTTAATAGTTCAAATGGACCGATTCACTTCATATGAAACATTATTCCAAGCAAAAACGCATGCTTGTTGCAGTAGACTGTATCATTTTTGGTTTTGATGGACATGAACTGAAGCTACTGTGCATACAAAGAGGATTTGAACCCGAAAAAGGTAAATGGAGCCTTATGGGTGGCTTCGTACAACCTGACGAGGATTTTGAACAAGCAGGAGCCCGCATATTGAAACAACTCACCGGTCTTAAAAATGTATACATTGAACAGTTATACTCCTTCGGTGAACCTAACCGTGACCCCGAAGAACGCACCGTTTCCATCGCATATTTTGCCCTGATCGATATTCATAAATATGAGAAGCAATTGAGCGATGACTTTCATGCTGAATGGTTCTCTTTGAAAAAAATACCCAAGCTGATATTCGATCATACCCGCATGGTAAAGATGGCCCAGGAAAAGCTTCGTTATAAAGCTGCCTTCCACCCCATTTTATTTGAACTGTTACCTGACAAATTCACGCTTCCCCAGTTGTACAACCTGTACACCGGCGTGTATGACACCGTGCTGGACAAACGTAATTTCACCCGTAAAATACTTTCTACCAAATTGCTCGTAAAGCAAAAAGAAAAAGAAAAAGAGGGTTCTAAAAAAGGCGCTTTCTACTATAAGCTGGATAAGCGTCGCTACGACTCGCAATTCCATTCTTTCTTAAATTTCATTCCCAATCCGGATAATTTGAAATAGGCATACCCGCCTATGCTAAAGCTTCGGCGGGTGAAAAAAAAGGCGGCTCCCCGGAGGAGGAACCACCCTAAAAACAGGACATAACCGGAGAGTTGCTAGATCCATTGTAACATCCCGTTTGCCTTTCCCTAAAACAAATGCCTTTAACAGTGTGAAGGCTTGTGGCTTGCCATGGCTATATACTCAATGAGGGCGCTTGTAATGAGCTACCATATTACCCTGGTAACCTGATCGCCGGCGCCCATATTAGCCGGATACGGGCAGGTAACGAAGGACCAACTGGCAGTGCTTTTGCTGACGGCACCGAATGTTCTTTTATAAGGTTGTCCCGGAAGACCATGGCGCGGCAATAAGGGATGATACCCCGTTATTTGCAGTGGCCATCCAAAACCAACCACCGTGCCGGTATGAATGGTAGCATGATCAGCTGCTTTTTTGCGACCGGCCGTTGTCCTGATCTTTGTACAGGTATAAATAAAGAGTACGATCGTAATAAGCCCTACAATTTCTCTTATTACTTTTTTCAGAATAATAGTGTATCTCATAGTCAATGATCTATGTGTTCCTGCCGTCTGCGTGTCGCCTTAGCTTTAGACGCGTGCGCCAGAGCTTCGTCCGACGCCATAGGCTTTGGCCGACGGCCGTCAGCGTCGGCGCACGATGGCGCTGGCGTGGTGAATGCCTGCCCGGATTACCCGGACGGGATCAATAATTCACACACCTTTTCGGGCGAGCAACTTAAAAATAGTGGTTAAAACAGGTGCATATAAACGAGCGAAGAAAGCGGCCCGTGCGGATAATCAATGGACAACTGGTAATGGACAATGGATAATGGGCAAAAACAAGAACCCAAAAACAAATACCAATAATTTCAATGCCTGGTTACAGCTGTAGCACAAGTTTGTAGTTGGCTTCGGTCAATAATCAAATCCATTCTTTTCTTTGAAAGAACCATGCCAAATTGAAGGTGATCAATGTTTGATCAATAGTTCAAATGAGATATTTATTTTTTCAATACAAAGCTTAGTAAATTTCCTATAACGTGAACGATACGGTGAAAGTATCTCCTTTAGGGGTGGGCATTACTCATTTCATCATAATACGCTTTCAGCACAGCAAATGCTTTCTTCTTTCGCCCCTGCTGATCAATAAGCCCTTTGTTATTCCAGCCTTCCTGGAAAGTTTGGTTATTACGGCGGGGAGAACGGAAATCGCTGAGTATCCACGGTGACAGGCCGGCAAAGTTATCAGGCATTCGTTTTAACATGGCTATCTGCTCGCGATAAAACCACTCCTGGTATTCTTCACTCCAGCGGGTCAATGAATCACCATGATAACCATACAGCGTTTCAGCACCAGTTTCGCTTATAAAGAAAGGTTTATTAAAGGCAATGTTCCAGTTAGCGGTACGGCACCGGTCGGGCAAGCCGGCATACCAACCCAGGTATTCATTAAACGATACGATATCAACATACTCACCCAATGGATCGTCGATATTATTAACGCCGGACTGATAACTTACTTCCAACGCCGCTGATACCAGGCGGGTTGAATCTAACGAACGCGCCGCATTGATGAGGTTACGCATAAAGGCCGTCCGCACCGGGTTTACCGGGGTTTCATTAC
>DASUVL010000616.1:0-3877 GCA_036379015.1 Niastella sp. | reverse complement strand
TGTTCAACGTGTAATCTATCTGCGATTCTATGATATTGCGCTCGTCGTAGAAATTGAGATGATCCAATACCGTTTCAACGAATGAACTGGCAAAAACGCCCTTTGGATCTTTTAAAGGAAAGCCAAAGGAATTTTTACCTTCCGTTTGAGGAAGGTAACTCAATTGCAGGGTTTGATTGATACCTGTAAACTCCTTTCTCAGGTTAGAAAATAAATCGCGTACATCCAGGACAGGAACATCATTGGCATTTAGTAATTTAATTAATGCCTTTGAGAATGGACTGCCTTCCCGGCGTTTTCCATCCGAAGCCACCTCCCGCCCTCCAGTTGAGGTTAAGGCCATTACAGAATATCGATCATCAGTTTGCGCCAACATACCATCTACCACACTGCCGGCAAAACAGCTATCGAGGATAAACAATAAGTTTTTGCAGAACCATTTTCTTTCCTTCTTACCAGCAAGCGTATAGATATCGTTAAATGAAACGCCATTGTCCTTGTCGGGATCATAATCATATGGGGTAATATACCAATTACCGCTATCCCTATCAGCATAACCATGCCCGGCATAATAAACCAACAAGTTATCATCTTTAGTCATATTATCTTTTATCTTGTTGATCTTAGCCTTGATGTTGCTCATGGTCACCTGCTCGTTATACAAACAATGTATCTTCGTGTCGTCATACACGGGCATGGGGAAACGGTACGTTTTCCTGTCGCCATAATGAGCAGGATCAATATCCCGGAGGTCCTTTACCGTGTCTGCCTTGTCAGGATCAGGACGAAAGTCATATCTGTCAATTAATACGTTGAGCAAACCGGTAGCATCTATAACCGGGTTTGGCAGGTGTAAGGTTGGTTTCTGGTAATGATCTATGGCAATCAACAACAAAAAGTTCTTTCCGGCAGGTTTATCTTTCGGAGGATCTTCATCAAAAACCTGAGGCGTTACTGATCTGTTGCTCTCCGCCACAAGTCCCGCCACAGGTGGAGCTTGCAGAACTTCACCAAAAACTGGAGGTACTATTGATCTGTTGTTCCCCGGCATTATACTTTTTTTGGTTTTATGCTATCTGGCCATGGCCTGTTTCAGGTAATCTGAGGCATATGGCGATTTAATTACTTGTTCGGTAAATTCCGGATCATTGAACAGCGCTTGTATGGCTGCTTCGTTTTCCAGGTCGAGATTGGAAAAGCGTTCATAAAATGCATTATCTATCTGCAGCAACTGTAATAATTCAAGGGTCAATGCGGCTGAGTCTGGTTTTATAGTTGTTGCATCCCTGAATAAACGCCTGTTCAAAAAGAAGGCGCCGGCTATCTGGAAAAAGCCCCCGAAGGCCGACTCTGCTTCTGCCGATCTTTGTAATGCCCCTTCATCGGCGACTTTTACTTCCAATGCTTTTGCGGCCCTTAAAATTCCATTACCGTAATATTTTTTCCAATCTGTAAATACTTCATCTTTTGCGGCTGAGGTAAACAAGGCATGCCGTACTGCCTCTACAATCTTCCACTTGTTGCCTGGTTTATAGAACCCGCGTGCTTCCATTTCCTCCCGGTTCCAGGCGATGTACAAGGCTGCGGCTGCTGCTACCTGCGGCGTAGCGCTCGATGTGCCACCACCACTGCGGGCGAAAATATTTCCTTTGCTGGCCCAGGGGGTATTGGGTGTATAGGCAGCTAATGCTTTCCGCATTCTGGATGGAGGTCCCCAACATCCCTGCATATATTTTGTGAAGTCCATTTTCGACTTCAACAAATAATCGCCATCATAGGGTTGGTGGTTATACATAGCGCCGGTAGCTGCGATCACCCGTTCAAATGCTGCCGGCCACAACACGCATTTGGGCGCTATCTGCATAGGCCCTGCATACCAGCAATTGCTGGCGGCGGAAACAATGACAACTCCTGCCTCATAAGCGCGGTTCACCGCTTTTGCCATTTTAGGGCTGGGTTTACCGGCCATGCTCATCGTTATCACTTCACATCCTTGCTCTAACGCATAATCTATCGCATCGCAGAAGTTTGCAGCGTTCCAGATGATCACCGAGTTACTGATACGGATTGGAACTACCTCGGCCATGGGAACGCCGCCTATAAAGCCTTTAAACTCATTAAATGTAGCAGTTAAAGGTACATCATTACCCGCCAACAAACACATGGTACCCAGGCCATGGCCGTCCATACCCGTTTCGGGTTTATCTATGGCCTGGTTAGCCGGTTCTTTCGGTACGAAGCTGCGCGCTTTACCCGTTGCCAGGTTTTTGGGTAATCCAACATGGCCTTCCAGATAACCGGTATCTATATGGCCTACTCTTACATGGGCGCCCGCTTTAGCAGCTACCTTGTCCGCAGCCTCCTTTAGCTGCGAATGTTCCGCGTCCAGGTGCCACCCTATCTTAACTACCGGGTTGGCCTGGGCCGGCGGCCAGTCGGGGATATAATCGCTGCTGCCGCTACTGGCTTTCGATACGCCATTTAATTGATCGGGGTTGAAACTGAGCACCGGCTCCACCGTAGCCGTTATGCCATCTTGTTTTAATCTTGTTTGCAGGGCATGTGCTGCCGACCAGCCCTGTAAATAGGGTATACTTTTCATTTCCAGCGTCAGATGTTGCCCCTGATCCGTTACTTTATTGTCAATGACCTCCACATCTGCGCCACCCGCCAGGTTTTGCAGGCTCCTGTCTTTGATATCCACTACCAGGATGGCATTGCGGTTTATGTTGCCGGTTGAAAAATCATCGTCCCCTTTTATTTCCTTAAATGGTTGCAGCACCGGTTTACGGTAACCGGTTATAGTTGTTGGGTTTGCTATTTTTATTTCGAAGGGCATGCTTTTATCAAAGCCTGGTATGATGGCCCCGTATTCAAAAAAATTAGGCTTGGGATACACGTAATAGTTCTTTATGCCGGAGATCAACACTTCTGCGATGGGCGCATTGCTTCCATTCAACTGATTGGCCAGGGCATTGGTAAAAATGCCGTACTCGTCGCCGTCATAGGTAACCTGGTTGTCCTGGCAGGCTGCCAGTAATTTAACGGCGGCTTTTATCCCCTGCCGTTTGCCGGTGCCTTTATACTTTTTGATCTTTGGCTCATACTTCTTTTCATAATGGCGGCTCATGATAGTGTTTTGTACGTCTTCGGGCAGTTGACGACTGGCCATACCCCGCGATGCTTTGGCAGCGCTCATGCCTTCTTCCAGCATTTTGCTCAGATCGTTTTCCGCTGCTCTCACAACAGTGCCGCTGTGACAACTATCCGCCACTACCACTATCCGGGTCCCTTCTGCGAATGCCTGAAAACATTCATAGATCTCGTCATCGAGCAACTGTTCGTCATACAAACACCAGGTCTGGTCCATTTTTTCCTTATCAACATTATCGGGCTTTTCATTAATGATCTCGCCGCCATGCCCACTGTAGGTAAGCAGCAAAATATCACCGGGTTTCATTTGTATTGCATAATCATGCAGTTTGTCTTTTACTGCTTTGATAGTAGCTTTGTCATTATGCAGCGAGGTTGTTGTATACCCTTTTTTCCCGGCATACTGCTCCCACCACTTTGCATCGTTAACAGCTGCATTCAGTTTACTGATGTTACCATAATGTTGGGGATCAACGATGTTTACCCCTATATGAAGACTATACCCTTTCATATTACACAAGTTTTGTTATGAGTTATTTATGAATAAGCCAATGTCAGGATCGCATTGCGGGTAGCGGTATCACTAAAGTATGAGATATGGTCGCCCGGAAGCGTTTGCATGCTGGTAGCATCATCAAAACCGGGTATTGTTTTCATACTGTCAAGGGTAACGGCCATATCATTGGGCGCCTGGTGAAACAAAGCCAGGTCGAAACCGGGAAAT
>DASUVL010000615.1:0-6585 GCA_036379015.1 Niastella sp. | reverse complement strand
AATCAAATTCGAACGGTTTGTTTGGTTTTGGCATTGTTACTGTGTTTTAAAGTTCCTCTTATTTTAGGACTCTGACACAGTTTGTTTTACAGCCTCTTGAATTAAACGAAATGGACTTTGAATTAAATCAAAATGTCTTTCAATTAAACGAAATGAACTTTCTTTTCAATTGAATTGAGCTTGCTTTAATAGAAAAGATTTGATTTTCAAGCACATAGACCCACTGCATGCCATTAAAGTACCAGATTAATGCCTGGCCAGCTCACATAAATGCATATATGCGCAGCAACCCGGCCCGAATGTTCCATTCGTTATGGGTAGGCACAAAACACAAACTATAAACTGTTTACAGCACCTGTACAATCAAAAACTTCAGATAGTGGGTATTCTCCCATTCCCATACAATAGGGTGATCGGCCGATTGGGTTAGAAAATTTACCTGCCTTATTTTTCTTCGGGCGTCCTTGGCCGCTAATTGAATGATCTCCAGGAACAACTCGGGCTGAATCAGGTTGGTACAACTTGAGGTTACCAGGAAACCACCAGGTTTCACCAGCTTCATGCCCCGCAAGTTAATTTCCTTATACCCCGTTATTGCTTTTTGAATATTATCCCTGGTTTTTGTAAAGCTTGGCGGATCAAGCATCACCACATCATACTGCTTTCCTTCCCGGCCCCAGGCTTTTAGTACATCAAACGCATTCATACATTCGAACCGGCAAATTTTGTCAACCCCGTTCAGGGCCGCATTGCGGTTAGCCTGCGTTACGGCGTTCTCTGAAATATCCAAACCCAGCACCGATTTAGCACCATAGCGGGCGGCATGAATTTCAAAGGTTCCGGTGTAAGTGAACGCACCCAGCACATCGGCGCCTTTTACAATATGTTGAATAGCGCGGCGATTGTCCTGCTGATCCAGAAAGTACCCGGTTTTTTGACCGTTCTCAATATCAACGAAGAATTTCAATCCGTTCTCCTGAATCGTGATTTTGGTATCAAAAGGTGCTGATAAAAACCCTTTTTGCTGCGGCAAACCTTCCAGCTCACGCACCGGCACATCGTTGCGCTCATAGATGCCTTTGGGCTGAAATATTTTTTCCAGCGCCGCTACAATGGCGGGTTTCCAAACATCCATGCCCAGCGCGAGGGTTTGTATAACGAAGTAGTCATTGAACTTGTCGATGATCAATTGCGGCAGGTTATCAGCTTCTCCGAAAATAAGCCGGCAATTTTCCACATAGCCCAATTGCTGCCGGTATTTCCAGGCTTCCAGCAGGCGGTTATAGAAAAACTCCTCATTTATTACATCATCTTTTTTACGGGTAAGCAAGCGCACCAGTATCTGAGAACGGGAATTGAAATAACCTTTTCCGATAAATTTTTTATCGTGGGTGTACACGTCTACAATTTCGCCGGGATTCAGCCCTTCCGGGGCCTCATTCACTTCATTGGCAAAGATCCAGGGATGCCCGTTTGCCACCCGCTGACTGATCTTCTTTTTTAAGATTACCTGATTCATTCGCGCAAAAGTAAAATTAATGTGCGAAAGCGAGGAATTTGGATTGGGGGGAGGGATACCTATGGAATTATTTCCGCCGTTTTCTTATCCCAATCAACTGTGATAGTGGTGCCATTAGCAAATACGGTACGTTCTTTCCGGTAGTTGCTATCCAGAAACTCATGTTGTGTCATCTCCGTAAATGCCAGCCGCTTATTCAAATCGCTCATGCGGTGTAGAAGGTCCAGATTTTCTTTGTTCATTTCGAAGCCGCGGCCAATCTGTGGCAATCCTGCATTCAGCAAACCCCTGAGGTCAGAAGGATTAAAAGTGGTTAGAATAGCTTCATGATACACCAGGTCCCATAAAGGGATGGGAATCCCATTTCTGGTGTTGAGCGGAGAAGAGAAATCAACATATGGAACCGTCCAGTCGCAGGCAGCTTCCGTACCTACAATCCCAAGGTTCGCACGCGTCCAATTATAAAGCCGTATCCTGTCACGCATTGCCTCTGTACGGGAGGAAGGATGTTGCGGATTAAAATCTTCATCCGGAGCTATATAACCGAAAACATCCAGGTAACTTCCATTGGGGCGTATGCTATGATCGAACAATCCCTGGTAATTTTTTTTCAGATGACCGAGGCTAAACTTCCCGCTCAAATAACTCATCTTACCTCCGTCCCAATAATCCATGTAAGGAATAACCCCTTCTTTAGAATCGCCAAAGCGGGTCCCGGGAAAAACAGCAGGCGGGTTGACGGAGTCTTCTTCATGTATGGCAAACTGTTTATTGAAGGAAGGCGCATCTACATAGTAATCGCGGTATTGATCATGCAGCACAAACAAATAGCCCAGATCACGTAAAGTACTCTGCAGCCTTTGCATGCCCTCGTAACCGCCCGCTGCCGGAGCAGGCGGCAGTACATCAGGATGCTGCCGGTCATAGCCCAATGTAGGCCAGCCCGTTAGTACAACCATCAGGTTATTCAGCCCTTCTTGCTTCCATTGCTGAAATTCTTTGCCACGCTCTTCAAATGTGGTCACCTTGTACCGTGTTGCAGTATCCCGCTTCCAGCGATCGCCTCCTTCTTTATAATTGGTAAGAATACCCGACCTTATTATGGGCGTACCAATGATTTGTTTTACCTGCGGATTTTTGGTGATCTTCGCCTGAAGCGGCACAAACAATCCTGTTTCTATAGCATATTTTCTATAGCGCTTGGCCATATGCACATAGTTGCCTTCCGGAATAAAACACATACGGCCGGTACGGGAATAAGCTAATTTTCCCAGTGAGGCCCGCCAACGCGGACCTATAACGGTAGGTCCACCTGCAGGATGATTGAATTGATAGGCTGCATCATCAGGTGTTTCAATAATTATCATCATAGCGGACTTTCCTTTCTGAAATCCCCACCACGACATAGACCAGTCTTCAATGACATTGCTTTGCAACTCGCTTCTGTCTGATTTTTTAATGGAACCATCCGGTTCGGAACTGCGTATGGGATGATAGGCCTTTGGCCAGGTACGTGGTAACAATACGCCTCTTACATTACTAAGAACCGTATAATCAACTTCGTTACCATCCAAAGCCGTAGGCCAGTTAAGCTGCCTGATCACTGTTTGCTTTTCTTCCGCTGCCACATCAAACACGAGTTCTTCATTAGGCCCTTCAAGTGCAAGCGTAAGGTATAATCTACAATCTGTTCCTTTCCAGTTCTCAAGCGTTATCAAAATCCCTGTTTTGAAACCCGGATCATAATAGGCTACTTGTTTTTTTCCGGCATCGGCAAGGCGTACAGCGAATTCTTTTCCATTGCGTTTAACGATCATATCATTTGCACCAGATGGCACCATGTTCCAGTATACGCTTCCAGCTTTTATGCGAACAGACAGATCTGATTCTTTGAAGGTTACTATTTGTTTTTTCCCGGCAATGGTCCAGGCGCCATTTGTATTGGTAACTTCTATACTGCTTTTTTGTGCAAGCAGAACCGGCGTACAACATAAAAAATAGATGAAAACAAAAATCAGGTGCGGAATGAAATTTGGTTTCATACTATTATAGCTTTAGATATTAATTGGGAGTTGTTCTTTATACATTGCAATTAACCACGATTAGCAGGAAAGTATATGCCCCGCTTTTACATTCCATTAAACAATATTGACAGAATATAAAGCTACTCCAGGTTGTTACATGTTATTAAAAAGAGTCGTGCCACGATTAACCTTTAAGAAGGATCGTGGCACGACAAGTGTTGATAGATAACATAATCACTTTTCCCAAGGCCGGATTATCAATACCCGATGTTCTGTTTCAGGTTGACTGTTCCGGTCGCATTTTGTATATCTATCTGTGTTTGTGGTATCGGGAAGTATTCATTCTTTTTGGCTGTGAATGTAGCCGACTGGTTGATATTGAAAATGGTAGGGCGTGGTTTTTCTGCCGTTGCAAAAGAATTCAACTCAGGCGCCATCACAGTTCCGGAGCCATTGTCCCAACGGGCCAGGTCAAAGAAACGTTGCCCTTCCATAGCCAGTTCCAGCTTTCTTTCAAACCGTATTGCTTTCAGTGCATAATCTTTACTGGCAAATGCACCCGCCGGATATTGATTGATCTTATATTTATCAGCCGGTGTTGTTCTGGTTATATATTTTCCGCTACCGGCATCATATTCGCTGCCTTTGTAAACCCAGCCGGTGGTGTCTGACGCCCGTGCACGAATGAAGTTTACATAAGAAAGCGCTTTTCCTGCACTCCCCACTTCTACTTCACACTCCGCTGCCCATAACAGTACATCGGCAAAACGAATAATGTTTATGTTATTGGCAGTAATTTGTGTGGGTCCCCAAAAACTGGTTTCTGTTGATGATAACAGATCCTGTTGCACTTTCGCATAAGCATTTTTCTTTGGGCTGAAATATCCGTTGGTGGCCGGGTCACGTATCCAGGTATTACCAGGTGTTGGACCCCAGTCAAAATAAGGAACGCCCGGACGGCCCATCGTCAGGTCTATCCGCGGATCGAGTGTACCGGTATAAGGCCCTGTAGGATCACTTACACTCGGTGTGTTATTATAGGTATCAAACAGCGGCAATCCATCAGCATCGGTCTTGTAAGAATTGGCCAGAGACATGGTCGGGTTGTTAAAACCGCAACAACCGCCAGGACCGGCACTATTAGGCAGGTTCAGGGCATCGCCATGGTTACCGTTGGTGCCCGACCCATCGTTTACAGAAGCCTGGTAAGCAAAAATAGATTCAGCACTGTTATCTGTAGCCGCATTAAAATTATCCTGGAAATTCACCAGCCTATAAGCCTTCCCTCCGGAGGTTACGCCATTGCCTGCGCCACCATAGGCAGCCGGAATGATCTTATCGAGCTGCTCTTTTGCCAGTGCGTATTTGTGTTGATACAGGTATATTTTACCTAAGTAAGCAATAGCAGCTGACTTATTGACCCTTCCTATCTGTGCTTGTTGTTCCGGCAAATTCGCTACGGCAAATTGCAGATCGGCTTCTATCTTGGGCCAGATATTAATAAAATTACCCGAGCCATCTATATTCGGCACATTGGTATTCTTTGCTGCAGTGAAGATGGTTTCATCTACATAGGGCACATTGTTCCACAGTTTCTTGGCTTCAAAATGAAAATGGCCGCGCAGAAATCGCGCTTCTCCCTCCATCACTTTTTTCTCTGCATCCGTCATATCTGAAACCTTGGGCATTACACGCAATACCTCGTTGGCGCGTTGTACGCCATCATATAACGCTTGCCATTTCTGATTAAAATAGGGATTGTTGGTATTGTAAGCCCAGGTTTCTATTTGTACGATATCGCCCTGATCGCTTGGCGTAGATCCTTTATAGGAATCACCACCAGCCACACTGCCAAATACCCAGTTGGAAGCGCCGGAGGCCCAGTTGTTGCCAGCGGCCCCACCCATACCTCCTATCATATGATAAGCACCTATGAGAAGTCCGTCGGCACCAGCCTTGTTCGTCAACTGATCGGGGTTGAAGGCACCTAACGGTTCTTTATTGAGAAAGTTTTTACTACAGGACATCACCAGCAACAGCGACACCAATAAAATAGCCGCTGTAAAATTATATTGAAAAGGATTCTGTTTCATTTTACTTTGATTTCAGTTTTAAAAAGATACGTTCACACCCACATTATAGTTCTTCTGATTAGCAGGGTAGTTACCGAAGTCGATCCCGAAATTCGTATTGTCGCGCAGGTCAGATGTTGTTAACTCAGGATCCAGGCCGGTATACTTTGTAATGGTGAACAGGTTAGCTGCCTGCACATATACCCTGAACCGTTCAATCCCCAGCTTTTTGATGCGGAGTGATGGAATATTGTAGCCCAGTACCATCGACTTGCAACGGAAGAAAGAACCATTTTCCAGGAAATACGAACTGAACTGGGTGGTGGTGCTGAAGTTGGCGCCGCGTTCGAGGCGAGGCACTTTGGCATTCAGCTTAGTGGGCGTCCATGAATTATTCGCCGCATCTTTACTCAGGGCACCATCGAACACCTGCGGAAAATCGGTCCAGTAACGAACGTAGTTTATAACATCATTTCCTACCGAGGTATAAAAGAAAGCTGAGAAATCAAAGTTTTTATAAGAAGCCTCGAGGTTTAAGCCGGCTGTAAACTTCGGATTGGGATTACCAAAGAAAGTTCTGTCATCGGCATCAATCTTGCCATCGCTATTGACATCCTGGAATTTCAGGCGACCAGGCGCTGCCGCCTCCTGTGTGGGTGATTTGTTTACATCATCATCACTTTGAAACAGTCCCACCACGTTGTAACCAAAAAATGAACTCAGTGCATGCCCGGGTTGCAAACGGCTGAAAGAGCCAATGCGATCGGAACCCGCGCTCACCTGGTCATAGTATTTGATACCATCAGGCAGGCTTTTCACTTCATTCTTGTAAGAAGTGAAAGTACCAGTGATATCAAACCTGAATTCATCTACGTTACCATGATATGTAGCGGCCATATCAACACCGGTGTTTTGAATATTACCCGCGTTCACAAACGCTGCAGTAGCACCACCACCGGTTGCAGGCGCC
>DASUVL010000614.1:0-12220 GCA_036379015.1 Niastella sp. | reverse complement strand
TCCTGTGGGGCCTGGCGGAGTACCTGGGCATACTGCGCTATTTTAATTTTTCCCCCAAACACCGGAAACGGATCTCCAACCATATAAAAACCTATGTCAGTCTGATAATACTTGAATTCGTGATCCTGATGTTTATCCCGGTCCCGCTCATTTTTTGGAAACAGGTGATCACCCTTACATTCGGGATCTTCGCCATGGATTTTGTGATCAATTTCCTGCTCAGTAATAAAATAAACATAGACATTGTAAACCCGAAATATGTTATTGTGGCGGGCACCGGTAATAAAGCGAAAATAATTCAGGACCAGGTTGCCACAAGCCATAATGCCGGATATCAACTGAAAGGATATATAAGCTGTGATCATGAGGCGTGCAAGATCGAGCATAAAAAAGTACTGACTGATCTGGACAACATCAATCAATACCTGCAGACCAACCTGGTTGACGAAATTGTGATCGCTTTGCCCGACAACCAGAAAAAGAAGATCCAAAAGATCTTATCTGTTGCCGACTACCACGGCATCAGGGTGAAATATGTATTGGACTACCATGAAATGTTTGGTAAACATTATAAGATCACCCGCTTTGGGCAGGTTGATGCCGTGAACATCAGGGAAATGCCCATCGACGGAATATATGCCAGCTTTTGTAAAAATTGTTTTGATAAAATATTTGCGGCCGTAGCCCTTACCTTTTTATTGCCGCTGTTCCTGGTTATTGCCATTTTAATTAAAATGGAAACACCCGGACCTGTTTTTTACTGCCCCATCCGGATCGGAAAAGGAGGGAAGCCTTTCAAAGTGTTCAAGTTCAGAAGTATGCGGGAAAACGATGATTCAGCAGCCGGTATTCATTCCACACAATTAAATGATACCAGGATTACCCGGGTGGGAAAGGTGTTGAGAAAATACAGCATCGATGAACTTCCTCAGTTTATCAATGTGTTATTGGGCAGCATGAGCGTTGTGGGACCACGGCCGCACAGAAGAGTGTTGAATCGTCAATTACAGGAAAACGTTTACCATTATATGCTCAGGTCATATGTAAAGCCGGGTATAACCGGATGGGCGCAGGTGAATGGCTGGCGGGGACCCACTGATACGGAAGAGCAGAAAAGGCAACGGACCTTACACGATCTCTGGTACATTGAGAACTGGTCATTTGGGCTCGACCTCAAGATCGTTTTACTCACTATTTGCAGCGGTAAAGCCCATAAAGCTGCTTTTTAAGAAAACGCATCCGATTACTTCCATTTATAAATACGTATAACTATGCAACTCTCACCCAGCCAATCAGAAAGAATAACCACAGCCTCATTCCTGGTCACAGGAGGAGCTGGTTTTATAGGATCTCATATAGCTGAATTTTTATTGAATGCCGGCGCCCGTAAAGTACGGGTATTAGATAACCAGGCAACGGGCCATTTTCGCAATGTGGCGCCATTTGCCAATCATCCCAATTTTGAATTTGTAAGAGGCGATATCCGTGACCTGAGCACCTGTAAAGCCGCTTGCAAAGGAATAGATTATGTGTTTCATCAGGCTGCAGTAGATGCCCGATCCGGTTCAATAAATGACCCTGTATTAACCAATAACATAAATACGTCAGGATTTTTAAACATGCTTATGGTTGCCCAGGATGCCCGCGTAAAGCGTTTTGTGTATGCGTCCCGTTCTTCGGTTCATGAAGACACCGAATTGCCCGAAACAGAAAAAATTACAGATATAAATGAGCTGTATGCATATCAGTTCTCCCGGCTTTATGGAATGGAGACCATCGGCCTGCGGTATTGTAATGTGTTTGGTCAACGGCAGCATCTTCAAAGCGAATATGCGGCGGTCATTCCAGCCATTGTGATGCAGTTGCGCAAACATGAATCGCCGCTTATTGATGGCGCAGGGGAATGTGCCAGTTGTTACACCTACATTAAAAACGTAGTGCAGGCAAATATGCTGGCCGTTCTTACTACAGAGGAACAGGCCATAAACCAGGTGTATAATATAACCTTTGACGAAAGAACTTCTTTACATCAATTGGCAGACTGCCTCAAAGAATTGCTCAGTGCATTTGACGATAGCATTGCCCGCATACAGATCATGCATGAACGGTCGGGGGAGGATATGACACGGGCTGCTTCTTTTGTTGAAAAAGCAAAGAGGTTATTGGGCTATCAGCCACATTATTCATTGCGTGATGGGTTGTTACAATCTGCCGGTTGGTATTGGACGTATCTGCCGCAATTTCAGGAGGAGATAGCAGAAAAAAGATCACGGAAATTAGAAATTACGAATTAAAAGTAAAAAACCTGCCTGCTGCGCCTTCGCGAAGCTTCGGCGAAGCAAGGCCGGTAGGCAGGTGAAAAAGTTGGCCCCTGGTAACAGTCTTCTTCTTACTTTTTTATTTGACATTTTTTATTTTTCATTTATGTGGGCACCCCCACTTGCTACATGGCCAACGTTGCCCGATCAACGTATTTATAATAACGCATAGAAGTAAAGTGTATGATTGAATATAAACAAGTGAGTACGACGTTGAGAGCGCCGGCGGCAAGCAGGCCGGCCAAACATGTTTTATCACCAGCATGCAGCTTCACAGAACTGCTGGTGGGTGATGACGTGTTGCAGCTGCTGGAAGATCCCGCGTTCCAGGCCAGGTGGGATAAGCTCTTCCATATTTGTACATGGGCTACGGTATTTCAAAGCCGTTCCTTTGTGGCTACCTGGTATCGGTTGTACGGAAAGGAATTCTATCCAATACTGGTTAAAAGGGAGCAGGCGGGGCAGCTAACGGGGCTGATTACCCTGGCAGTAAATAAGAACGGCCTGATAACCGGAGCTGGTGCAAACCAGGCCGAATACCAGGTATGGCTCACCGCAGATGCCAATGACGAGCTTTTTATCAAGAGTGCTTTGCAGGAAGTTTGCCGGTTTTTCCCGGGAAAAAGGATCCTGCTCCATTTTATACCCGCTGACGTTTCATTCGGGTACTTAAAAAAAGATCCAATATGGAATAAACGCTGTTTTGTAAAGGAAGTTCCACATCCATTAATGATCGTAAACGATGAACATTTTACCAATGAACTCCGAAAGAAGAACAGACGCGAAAAATTAAACAGGCTGAGAAGGTTGGGGGAGTTGACATTCGAAAGGATCAGCGATTTTGATGCATTTAATGCCGTTTTTGATACAATGGCAATTCAATCTGATTTCAGGAAGGGAGCCATGTATAATAAAACCGACTTTACAAATGATGCATTACGAAAAAAATTTTTACTCACTTTGTTTGAGCTGAACAGTGTACACGTAACAGTTTTAAAGCTCGATGATAAAATAATTGCATCCAATGTAAGTATACGGGATAAAAGCCACCTCCATCTGCAGGGCCTTAATTTCCATGCGGCGGCATTTGCAAGGTATTCGCCGGGTATTATTCATTTTTTGATGCTTGGCAAATTGCTGGCCGAAGAAAACGTGGCGGTTTTTGATCTTACACCCGGGGCAGACGCTTACAAAGAAATACTGGCAACTGACCACACAGTAGCCCGGTCACTCAGTGTAGGCAATAATTATCATAATGTCACAAGCCGGTATTCGGCCGGGCTTCACAGCTTTATAAAAAATACAGCTACCCGGGCTGGCATACAACAGGGTACGTTAAGAAAATGGAAAAGAAAAACAGATCTGTATAGAATAAAGCTCAAAAATATCATGAAGCAGGGCATCTCATCATCATTTGCTTATGCATGGGGCCAATTAAAACGGCAAAAAAAGACCACCACATGCTGGGTGGTACAAAAAGAGATAGCGGGCGACGTTTCCGGTTTATTGAACATTCAAAAGGATAATTGTAAAGACCTGCTGGGTTTCGACCCAAGGGAGATCAGGTATAGTCTGCAGGAATTTTTGTCAAATAGTATGTACCGGCTTGAAGAGGGAGAGCATTGTTATACCTGGGCGGAAAAAGGGAAGTTGCTGGGTTGTGCGTGGGTAACAAATCTGAAGCCTGCTGATTATGAAGCCAACTATAGCGGTAAAATAGAAGGTTGGATCATTTCATTGACCGGGCTTTATTGTCATGCGGAGGGCCGCAAACAATATGCTGATTTTTTAAAGGCAGTAGCCGCTGAAGTGGCCATGGATAGTCCTCATAACCGGTTTTATATAGTAACTGACAGTGATGCACACCGTGTATTTGAAAAGTGCGGTTTTCAACTGTTTGAATTGATAAATTAATATTTTAAATATAAAGGTCTTACGACATGCGAATACTCATTGATATCAACCACCCTGCGCATGTACATTATTTCAGGAATTTTTATGAAATAATGACTTCGATGGGGCATCACATCCTCGTGGTTTCGAGAAATAAGGAAATCGAGCATAGCCTGTTGAAGTTGTACGCCATTCCGTTTGTTGATCGGGGAAAGGGAAAGGCCGGCAGGTTCGGTAAGTTTCTTTACCTGATGTATGCAGATATCAAACTTTTCTTGCTCGCCAGGAAGTTCAAACCAGACCTGTTCCTGAATTTCCTTCATCCGTATCCCTCCCATGTAGCTGCGCTATTGGGGAAGACTTCCCTTGTCTTCAGCGACACAGAACACGCAACCCTCCACCACAAATTGACGGTACCTTTTGCCACAAAGATCCTGACACCATCATGCTACCGGATCGATCTGGGAAAAAAACATATCCGGTTCAACAGTTTCATGGAGCTTTGCTATCTGCATCCTAACTATTTTCATCCCGATCCTTCCATCCTGACTACGCTCAATGTTTGTGAAGGCGAAAAGTTCGTGATCGTACGATTTGTATCATGGGAGGCGGTTCATGATTTCAGTCACTCAGGCATGACGATCGAGAATAAAAGAAAGGCCGTACTTGCATTATCGGAACATGCCAGGGTATTTATTTCCGCAGAAAGTAAACTTCCGGACGACCTCGAAAAATTCAGGATCAAGATCCCGTTCAACAAGATGCATGATGCTTTGTACTATGCCTCGTTGCTATTTGGAGAAAGTGCGACGATGGCTTCCGAGGCAGCCGTGTTAGGAACGCCTTCGATCTTTGTCGACAACGACGGGCGGGGATATATCGATGAGGAGGCCACCAGGTACCAGCTGGTGCACAATTTTACCGAAAGCGAGACAGATCAGAAGTGCGCGCTTCAAAAGGCGCTCGAAATCATCCGGAGTGATAACGGGAAAGAAAAATACCAGGTATTGCGGAATGCTCTTCTGTCGAATTGCATCGACACTACCCGTTTCATGGTTGACCAGGTATTACAATACGAAAATTAAATTTAACAATATAAAAAGATCGTATGAGTATAGTTGTTAATCCACGTAATAAATTATATACTGGCCCGGAATTGGAGTTAAAAAACAAAACAACAGATCCCGAAACCAGTCCCAGGGACGGGTACTCCATTGAGTTGATATGCGGTTCAGCGGTAATAGATCTTCTTTTGAACCCCGGGTTTCAGAAAAGCTGGGATATGCTTTTTGAATCCTGCCCCTGGGCAACTGTATTTCAAAGCCGGGCATTTATTACTGCCTGTTACCAGGTTTACCGCGAAGTACATATTCCCATTATCGTTAGCGCTATGGAAGGGGGACAACTAAAAGGGTTGCTGCCGATGGCTTTATTAAACACCAATCCAGACAATTATCATGTTGCCGGAAAAAATGGCAGGATCACAGGACCAGGACATTATGAAGCGGAATACCAAACCTGGCTGGCGGCGCCTTCAGATGCAGAATCATTCATTAAAAAAGCGCTTGCCGAGATAATGAAAGAATTTCCGGGGCATCACATCTCGTTCAGATTTCTTCCTGCCGGAACTCCACTGGATTGGATAAAAGAGGATAATGCCTGGCGCAAATGCTGTATAGTACAGGATTATGACCTGCCCGTAATAAGTTTTAAGGACCCCGAGCCTGCACAAATATTTAAAAGGAAACATTTCAAGAACAAATTGAACCGGTTGAAAAAATTTGGGGAAGTTCATTTTGAAACCATCACAAATTTGGAACGTTTTAAAAGCATCTTCGATGAATTGATCCTTTTGTATGATTTCCGCCAAAACGCCCTGTTTAACAAACTTCCCTTCTATGCTGATCCGGTGAAAAAAGACTTCCTGTTAGAACTATTCCGTTTAAATATGCTTCATGTAACCCTATTGAGAGCTGATGAGAAAACCATTGCGGCAGTAGTGGCGGTAAAAGGATTAAATGGCGCGGTTCACCTCGCTGGCATGAATTGCCATTCGCCTTTTAAAGCCCGGTCGTATTCTCCCGGTTTTATACACTTTATTTTATTAGCAAAACAGTTGTCGGAAGAACACGTTTCATATTTTGACCTGTCGCCGGGATACGATGCTTATAAAGATGATTTGGCCAATGAACATGTTGTTGTAAAGGAATTGGTGATCACTACCGAACGGGCATTTCATCTGAAAAGAAAAATTAGAAACTGGATCCATGCCCGCCTCATTGCTGCGGGAAAAAGGCCTATGTCGGTAGAGCTGGATCTGAAAAGATATCTCTACCTGTTTCGCCATTGTAATACAAAATTTTTAATAAAAAGACTGGCAAAAAGCCTGGGTAAAAAAGGAAAGCAACAATTGTATGGTATTCAACCAGACCAGTTACCATCAAATGTAAAAACATCATTTCAGAAAGATAATCTCAGCGATTTACTCGACATTGAACCTGGCAAAGGAACGGGTGTTACGAGATGGGAGTTCATGGGAGATGCCATGTACCGGTTGGAAACCGGACAACATGCTTTTACCTGGGTAGAGAATGGCCGGTTATTGTGCTGTGCCTGGTTTAAATATCCGGATAATAGTGTAGCAGAAAACGATAACAAACCGGCCGCTGAAACGGCTATTGTGCTGGAAAGTTGCTATTATGAAGGGGAAGGAAAGGATCGGTTAGCCGATCTGGTTAATAGCGTGGTAACAGATATTGCAGATAAGAAAGAAGGAGTTCCTGTTTATTTCCGGGCAAGTGATCCCTTGTTTTGTAAGGCTTTACAATTGGCCGGATCCCAAATCGCATAAACGATATACATTACCTGGCCATTTCAGAAAGGGATGCCTGGTTATCGCCCATTTTTATATGATCAACATATAAAACTCTTTTGTGCACCTTCGTAACGGCTGCACCGTTCCAAACTGATTTGTAAATACCCAGTTTCCAGTTCGGTGTATGAAATAACATGTTGCTGAGATCATACATATTAGCACCGGTATAATTAGCCAATAGCGCCTCATTGCGCCATATTTCAACAAGGCCATCAGGGCCTGCGGAATGTTTTACATGGATCACATAATATTGCCACACATTCTTTTCAATGGCGCCGAGGTCTATCACTTTTTTTATGTTAGGGCGGGGGGTAATGCGGAGTCTTATCCGGTTGGCCTTCGTTCTGATACATAAGGAAGGCGTAGCCTTTCCGCCCTGGTGCCATTGACTAATAACCTCATCACTATTGTCGAAGTCATAATCGTCACCGGGAAAAAACAGGGCGAATGCATACCATCGCTCCAGGTTGGTTGTGTTATGCGGACGGGGAAATGATATTTCGGCCCTTGTACCATTATTATTTTCAGGGTCGCTGTCCCTTAATTCAAAACGAGCAGCCTGCTTCCCTTCATAAACCGGGTTGTTCACTACCTGTAAGCCGTATCGCGTTGATGTTTGGGTGCTCAAAAATGAAGGAAAGGGATCATTTTCTTCAAAATCTACCTGGTATAAAATATGGGAAGTGGGTTTTGGCGGGGGCGCTGTAAGGCTGTAGAACATGGTTCCTGTTAATAACACTAATGAAAGTATTATTTGTTCTTTTGGGATCACATTCGCCGGGTTTAGTGTTGAGGGATTTCTGATCCTGAAGTTATCAAAAAAAAGCGATAAAAATGCCAGGCACAATATCGCATGTTAGCACTGGTAACGTGGTACGCCTCGCGAACTATAAAGTTTATATCTACCAAATGATAAACTGTTTTCCAAAAAAAATGAATACCTGTTAACAAAATGGAATGAAATAAATTTGTACCTTAATAATGAAATCTCACTTTAGAAAAATAGTTCTGTGTCCGCCATCCCGATATATCGGGAGGATAGGCAAAGATTGAAAAACCTTTTACATAAAAAAATGGTTCTGTGGCCGAGTGGCTAGGCAAAGGTTTGCAAAACCTTTTACAGCAGTTCGAATCTGCTCGGAACCTCTCGATTAAGGATCGCATAATCCCGATCCTTTTTTCTTTCAATAGTTTTAAGTTTAGAATCACATCAAATTAACAGGGTTGAGTAGGCGCTGGATCATATGCCAGATCAGCCAGGCATTTAGGTGATCACCAACAGCACGGAAGGCATTCATTAAAATGCTTTTTTTAGTTATTGTTAATACCCAAAACTCAAAGCAGTGCTTTTTAATTCACTTGCATTTCTTGTTTTCTTTCCCATCGTGTTTTTCTTGTACTGGTTTGTATTTAATAAGAGCTTGCGTTGGCAAAATGGCTTGCTGCTTATTGCCAGTTATTTCTTCTACGGTTGGTGGAGCTGGGAATTCATGGGCCTGCTCGCCCTGAGCACTTTTCTTGATTACCTGTACGGTTTTTCTGTGGCCTCACCAAACCGGAGAAAAGCACGACTGTTTTTATGGCTGAGCGTCATTAATAACCTTGGTATACTGGCCGTATTCAAGTATTACAACTTTTTTGCCCAGCAAGTGCAACACGGATTTGAATTGCTGGGCTTACATATAAACCCCGTTTTTCTGCAGATTGGCCTGCCGATCGGAATTTCATTTTACACCTTCCATGGAATGTCGTACGTATTTGACATTTACAGGGGAAAACAAAAGCCCGTTACCAATTTTATTGAGTATGCAGTATTTGTTGCCTTTTTCCCATTACTGGTTGCAGGGCCCATTGAACGGGCCACGCACCTGTTGCCACAGATACAGCAAAAGAGGAACTTTAGTTATACGCAAGCCGCCCAGGGATGCCGGTTGATCTTATGGGGCATGTTCAAAAAGGTAGTGATCGCAGACAGCCTTGCGGGAACAGCCGACCATATTTTCAACAATTACCAGGAGTATAACAGTATTACGCTTATGCTTGGGGCCATTGCTTTTTCCTTTCAGATCTATGGTGACTTCAGCGGGTATTCAGACATTGCCCTGGGTACTGCCAAATTATTCGGCGTTGAACTGTTAAGCAATTTCAGGTTTCCTTATTTTTCAAGGGATATAGCCGAATTCTGGAGAAGATGGCATATTTCACTGTCTTCATGGTTCAGAGATTACCTGTATGTTCCATTGGGTGGTTCAAAACTGGGTAAATTGAAAGCGGTCAGAAATACCTTTATCATTTTCCTGGTTAGCGGCTTCTGGCATGGCGCAAGCTGGAATTTTATTGCATGGGGATTTATTCATGCCTGTGGGTTCCTGCCCCTTTTATTATTAAACCGCAACCGCAAGCATGTTAATGAAGTGGTAGCTGCCGACAGGTTATGGCCCAATGGTAAGGAGCTACTGCAAATGCTTACCACATTTGGCTTTGTAACCTTTGCCTGGATCTTCTTCAGGATACACGACATAAGCAGCGCTATTGATTACACGAAACGCATTTTTACAAATTTCCACCATCCGGGTGAAGCAGTTCCGTACCTTTTTATTTTCTATTACATCCTGCCCCTGCTGGTGATAGACTGGTTGTTCAGAAGAAATGAAAGGACCCTGGAAATTCCCAAAGGAAACGTTGTAATGGCCTTGAGTTCAAGAATAGCACTATACACTATATATACACTTACAGCATTATTCCTGCTGAATGCGATCATTCAAAAAGAAAATATATCATTTATTTATTTCCAGTTCTAATGAATAAGTTTATTATAAAAACAATTCAATTATCCATTATTCCGGCGCTGGTCCTGTTTCTATTGGGACTTCGTCAGGAACAAGACCGGATAGTTACTTTTAAAAGGCAATTATTTGAGCGGCACAAGGGAAGTATACAATGCCTGATAACAGGGACCAGCCATGTACTTAATGGAATAAATCCCACCTTACTTCCAATGAAAGCCTTAAACATTGCAGAAGAGAGCAAAGCTGTAGTAATAGATATTGAAATAATCGAGAAAAATCTTAACCAGCTACCCCATTTAAAATATGTAATTATCCCGGTAGATTATTTCACTTTTTATTTTACAGGACTACATGAGGAAGCTGCCTCTAAACATTACCATCACTGGAACTTAAAAGATGGATTTATAAAATCATATAATTTCAGAAGATATCATGCCTTTACCTGTGGATTTTTGGTCAATGAATACAACACCATCGATCAATATGATACCCTTATGGGCTACAGGGCCGAATTTAGCGATCTTTCAAAAGTTGATCCGGATTATAGACTACATAAATATCAGCGAAAAGTAATCAATTGGAATCGTTACTGGATAGATACAAGCAGTACCCGGCAGATCTATAAAAGGTTGGAGACCTTTATCACCATTCTTCAGAAAAGGCGAATTCAAACTATATTGGTAACCATGCCGGTATGTAAGCAATTCTACACCTACCTTGATCCCAAACTACTAAACAGGAACAATCAGTTGATCGACAGCATCATTGATTGTACAAATGCTAAATACATAAACCTGCAAAACAACAATTTGCTGGCAGCAGATAGCCTGTTTTTCGATATTGATCATTTAAACGACAAAGGCGCCACTATTGCCACTGGCATCATCAAAGATTGCCTTTAGATAACATGGTTACATGTAAAAGGCGTCCGTCCCGACATGTCGGGACGGACGCCTTTTTTTGACTATCATCAATTAATGAAGCTGCTTTATTTGATAGTGAAAGTGATGGTTTTGGGAGTACCCGCTGTGCCCGTTAAATTATCTCCTGAGTAAGGAGTAGCTTTCAGCGTATAAGTACCTGCTGCTGGTGGATTCCAGTTGCCATAAAAGTAATTGCCCAATCCATCGTCACCATGCAGTGCAAAAGGCGCCGCATTATCAGTAGAAGTTTTGCTTTGTTGGCCGCTTAATTCAAACTTTACACTGCCCGATACATCAGAAGTTGTAACGGCACGAATGTTTGCTTTAGTAAGGCCCAGTGTGCTAAGGGTGATGGTTGACCCATCAGCAATAGTCTGCACATCTTTTTCGGTGCCAGAATTAACCAGGGAAAAGCTCACAACACCCAGGGTGGTAGGGATTGTAGGTGTAGTTGGTGTTGTAGGGGTAGTGCTTCCACTTCCACTTGGCACCATATCATTGTAGGTAGCGTTTTCGTTACCCATCTTTACTTCATCGAAATAAAGCACCCGCAAATTGGTAGCAGTAGTACCGCTGCCATTCCAATCCGATTTGTAAACTCCATATTTAAAGAATGGCATATGATAAGTACTATTCAGCGGATACCCGTTGGGTCCGGTGCGATTCAGGATCTTAGTCCCATCACGCCATATCTCAACCAGGCCGTCAGATCCGGATGAGTGTTTTACATGCCATACATAGCTATGCCATTTGTCCTTATCAATAGCGCCAAGATCGATCCATGTTGTTCCCAGTACTCTCAGCCAAAAATGGTCACCTCTTGTGCGCAGGCAAAGAGCCGGTGTAGCGCCACCGCCCTGGTGCCATTGGGTGATCACTTCGTCCTCAGACTCGGCTTTATACTGAGCGGAAGGAATATATAAAGCATAAGAATACCAGCGATTCATGTTTGTAGTCACCGGAAATGTCATTTCAGCTCTTGTGCCGCCCTGTACTTCAGGGTCAGTATCTCTTAATTCAAAACGGATTGATTTAGTACCGCTGTAAGCTTGCGCTGTTGAAGCTGTAATAGAGTACGAAGCTGCTGCCTGCATCTTTGCAAAGGAATTATTGAACCAGGTTCCGTCTGCATTTTCCTGATACAATAAATTGCCAATTGCTTTGGTTGAAACGGAACTGTTCAATTCTTCTGCTGAAACATCTTCATTTACGCTTGTTTCTTTCTTACAAGCAAATAGGGTCGCCAATAAAAGGGACACGGTTAACGTTCGCTGATTGTTACGCAGCAAATTTCCTTTTGTGAACATCGGTGTTTTCATTTTAGTTAGATTATTAATTACTGGATTTTCAAATACAGCCTCCACTTGCCGGTCAGGGATAACAGTCATGCATAGTCTTCCCCTCTACATCCCCAGGTATTTT
>DASUVL010000613.1:0-5775 GCA_036379015.1 Niastella sp. | reverse complement strand
AGCTACGTATAAAAATTCAAAAAATAAAAAACTACTACCATTTTGCTAACAGTGATCGATCATTCAGGTGTATAAACTGGTTGTTATAGTTGTATCTTCTTGCAAAATTCCGGCCATCATTTGCAGATTATCAGGATGTATTTTTTATAAGCCGGTTCTGAATATCAATTGGCGGCAGCAGTTGATTTTATTAATTGCTTTGATATGTTAAAACCCTTGCCCGTATTGGGTTTCATGCAAAGACCATACCGTGCGTGTCAACAGGTTGCCTGTTAAAAATAGCCGGTACAGGGGTGGCATAAAAGCAGCCTTTCTTGTGACAATGGGGATAGGTTATTGCATGGTTACTTGATGCATGCATCATCATAAAGCGCTTAACCGGCATTCATGTGTATGTTATCGATGAAAGGAATGAACATTGGTTGTATACGTTCAATGAACGATGTATTTGGCTGGTTAAATTTTGTTACTGGCTGCATCATTTTCGTGGTATATGCCCGGTGTTTTGTTAGGGGTACTGCATAGTTTTTATGTGGTGATTGTCATTGCCTGATTTTGCAAAGTACTTACCTGCGATGGGCAGGGTGAACGGTGGGGGCCGGCAGTACCAAGATCTTCTCCATGGGCAGGGCGGGGTAGGGGACAGCAGGCTCGGTGATGTCAGGTGCCTGCGGCAGCCGGTTTCCCAAACCCCTGGAGTTGCGTGGAAAGGGCCTTGGGTCGTATATTGCAGGCGATTATAAGGGTTGTGAAAATGTTTGCTGATTTAAAATGTTTTGTTACCTTTGCGTCCCCAAAGAAAGTTCTTTATAGTCCCGCTAAGCGGGGTTGAGGAATTTGGGAGATCAAGTAATTCGCCCGCTGGCAAATGAAAGATCGTTTGAACCAATAAATCAGTAAACATGGCAAAAGAAATTACCGGCTACGTAAAGCTACAGGTAAAAGGCGGCCAGGCAAATCCGGCTCCTCCTGTAGGTCCTGCACTGGGTTCCAAGGGTATCAATATCATGGAATTCTGCAAACAATTCAACGCCCGCACGCAGGATAAAATGGGCAAAGTGCTCCCCGTATTAATTACAGTTTATTCCGACAAGTCGTTTGAGTTTGTCATTAAAACTCCTCCTGCAGCCGTTCAGTTGCTGGAAGCTGCTAAGTTGCAAAGCGGTTCTAAAGAGCCAAACCGTAATAAGGTTGGTAAAGTGAACTGGAACCAGGTAGAGCTTATTGCAAAAGACAAAATGCCCGACCTGAATTGTTTCACCCTGGAAAGTGCTATGCGTATGGTGGCTGGTACAGCCCGCAGCATGGGTCTTACCGTGGATGGTAAAGCTCCCTGGGAAAATTAATTGTTCACTTGTTCCCGCTCCAGGCGGGACATCTTAAAACTGAATGACAATGGGAAGAGTTCCTAAAAAAAGAAAAGTAGTTGACGCTAAAGTCGATAAGAATAAAGTGTATTCACTGAAAGAGGCTTCCTCTATCGTGAAAACCATTAATACAACCAAGTTTGATGCATCGGTAGATCTTCATATCCGGTTAGGTGTTGACCCGAAGAAAGCCGATCAGGCTATTCGTGGTACTGTTACCCTGCCGCATGGTACCGGTAAAACTAAAAAAGTACTGGTTTTATGTCCGCCAGATAAAGAAGCGGATGCAAGAGCAGCCGGCGCTGATTTTGTTGGTCTTGATGAGTTTGTTACAAAAATTGAAGGTGGCTGGGTTGATGTGGACGTTATTATCGCCACGCCAACTGTAATGCCTAAAATTGGTAAACTGGGTAAGATCTTAGGTCCCCGTAACCTGATGCCTAACCCTAAAACAGGTACCGTTACCAATGATGTGGCTGCTGCCGTAAATGAGGTAAAAGGTGGTAAGATCGCGTTCAAAGTTGATAAAGCTGGTATCATCCATGCTTCTATCGGCCGCGTTAGCTTTGCCCCTGAGAAAATTGCTGAGAACAGCCACCAGCTGATCGATGCAATTATCAAGGCAAAACCTTCCTCAGCAAAAGGCACCTACCTGAAAAGCGTGTTCATGGCAAGTTCCATGAGCCCTGCTATTGCAGTAGACACAAAATCTTTAATGAACTAAACTTTGATAACGCAACGAAGTAGTCACGTTTAAGACGGGATTATGAGCGAAACAAATTAAAAAATCAGCGTTATGACAAAACAGGAAAAAAATGAAGTAATTGAAGTGTTGAAGGAGAAGTTCTCTCAATACAACAATTTCTATGTTACAAATACAGAATCATTATCGGTTGCACAGATCGGTAATTTGCGCCGGGTTTGTTTCAACAAGCATGTTGAAATGAAAGTGGCTAAAAATACCCTCATTCGCAAGGCCCTTGAAAGCCTCGACGAAAAAAGGTATGCAGGCATGTTTGAATCACTGAACGGCGTTACCGCTTTAATGTTCAGCGAAAATGCCAAAGAACCCGCGTTGATCATCAGCGAATTTAGAGCCGCTAACACTAAAGGTAAAGTTGTAGCTGTGAAACCCGAGTTGAAAGCTGCCTTTATTGATGGTGATGTATTTATGGGTGACGATCAATTGAAGACACTGGTTAGCCTGAAAAGCAAAAGCGACCTTATCGGCGAAATCATTGGCTTGTTACAATCACCTGCCAAGAATGTTATCAGCGGCCTGAACGCCGGCAACAAACTGGCTGGTTTGGTGAAAGCTTTGGAAGATCGCGCACAATAAGATTGCTGATTTCGAGATTGCGGGATTTTGAGATTTAAATCCCAAAATCACCAAATCACGAAATCTCAAAATAATTAACTCTGGCCTGAGAGTTATGTAAACACAAATTTTTTTAAACATCCGCCGGAGTACCGATCAGGCTATCGGGACAATGAAGGCGGGAAAAATTTACAACAATGGCAGATTTAAAATCATTTGCAGAACAGTTGGTTAACCTGACTGTAAAAGAAGTTAACGAGTTAGCAAAAATCCTGAAAGAAGAATACGGCATTGAGCCTGCAGCTGCTGCTGTAGCTGTTGCTGGTCCTGGCGCTGCTGCTGCTCCTGCAGCAGAGGAAAAAACTGCTTTCGACGTTATCCTGAAAAACGGTGGTGCTAACAAATTGAACGTTGTGAAAATCGTTAAAGAATTAACTGGTCTTGGTCTGAAAGAAGCTAAAGACTTAGTTGATGGCGCTCCTAAACCAGTTAAAGAAGGTATCAGCAAAGCTGATGCTGACACACTGGTTGCAAAACTGAAAGAAGCTGGCGCTGAAGTTGAAATTAAATAAGAAAACTTTCAAACTAGCATAATTACCCCGGTGTTTACACCGGGGTTTTTTTATTATATAAGGGAAATCCGTTTTGGTAAGTTTTATTTTCATAGTTTAGTAGTCTCCTTTATATAACATATAAATAAATATGAAACGGGTCTCCCTCAAAGATATCGCTCGCATTGCCGGTGTTTCGCCCTCAACTGTATCGTTTGTATTGAATGGCAAGGCAAAACAAATGCGAATCAGTGAAACGCTTGCCACCAGGATAGTGGAAGTAGCTAAGAAAGAAGGCTATCACCCAAATCCGGTGGCTGTTAGCTTACGAACCGGAAAATCACAGATACTGGGATTGATTGTTGAAACCATATCGGGTAACTTTTTTGCTTCCCTGTCACGGATCATTGAAGAGGAAGCTGCCCGGTTTGGCTATAAAGTAGTGTACACCAGCACGGAAAATAACCGGCAAAAGGGTAAAGAGCTCATCGGCATGCTGTCGCAACGGCAGGTAGATGGCTATATTATTACTCCCACACCGGGTATGGAACAGGACATTAAAGAACTGATCGCCGATAATAAACCGGTAGTGCTGATGGACAGCTATTTTCCCGACGTTGATGTGCCGCATGTGCTGGTAAATAATTATGAGGGGGTGATGAAGGGTATGGCCCACCTCATAGATAAAGGTTATCGCCGCATTGGCTTTGTGACGGTAGATCTTAACCTGGTGCAAATGGAAGAGCGGTTAAAAGCTTATCATGACGGCATGCACAAGGCAGGTCTTTCTACCGATAACCTGGTACTTAGGTTGAAATACGAAGAAGATAAAGAGATCGGGATACAGCAGGTGACTTCTTTTATTCAAAATACTTCCGACCTGGAAGCCGTGTTCTTTGCTACCAATTACCTGGGACTGCTTGGGCTGGAAAGCATTCACCGTTTGGGGTTGAAGTTGCCCGACGACCTGGCTATGATCTGTTTTGATGACCATGATGTGTTCCGCCTGTATCCACCGGGTATTACCTGTATACGCCAGCCGGCTGAAGAAATTGCCAGAACGGCCCTGGAGCTGCTTATGGACCAATTAGGGAAAGGGAATGGTACCGGCGAAACCAAGGTTGAAATTTCGCCTGGTCTTGTGATCAGGGGAACGACCGAGCACGGACAAAAAGTAAATAAATAGAGATTTTAATCAGAGGATTGTTGCAGGCAATATACTTATTGCAAAATTTTGCGTCATACCTGATTGCATAACCGAACGCTAACTACAAAATCTCCCATCCAAATTACTGCACAAATGAATAATATAAGCCATAACTGGCTTATATGGAGTGCTTCCATTAATGTTTGTTGAACTTGCGGTTTTGAGCTACTAAAAATTAACCGGGAGTTCATGATAAATATTTTGCAAAAACGTTTTAGAATTACTAATTTTAGTCTGAAAAACGATTTTTCCTAAATTTTTGCCATATGCATATTGCTAATTCTTTTTGCAATTGTTTACAGGTTTATTGTCGTTCTTGTTTAGGCCTGGATTATAAGAAATAAAATACAGTAGTTAATTCTGCCCTGGAAAATAGGTACATCATTATGCACAATAACTGTGTTATTGAATTTGCATAATGCGTTTGTGTATCTACGCAGTATATCCCCACTTAACCCTTGGTATGATGAAGCAGGAGTGCTAAGGGCTCCCGTATGTGTGTGAACATATACAAACAAACTTTTAAAACCTTCTTGTGACTTTTTAGTGATTAAGTTATAGTGATGCAGGTAGGTGTCTTTGCTCTGGTTGCTATAACGATATAGTATTTATTAATAAACCAAAACTTGCGTATGAAAAAGCAGTTTTATTTCATCGGACGGCTATGTCTGCTAAGTATGCTCGCACTTTTTATTTCAGTTCTAACATTTTCTCAAAACCGCAGTATAAGCGGAAAAGTGACCGATTCGAAAGATGGTACGCCATTGCCCGGTGTGTCGGTTCAGGTAAAAGGTCAGTCGGTTGGTGCAACCACCGATATGAATGGCAGTTTCAGCATAAGTGTTGCCCCGGGCGCAACGTTGTTGTTCACACACACGGGTTATGAAGGCCACCAGTTAAAGGTAGGAGAGGAGGAAACGCTGAATGTTCAAATGCAGTTAAGTAAAGGCTCAATGAGTGAGGTGGTGGTGATCGGTTATGGTACCGTAAAGAAAAGAGACCTTACCGGATCGGTAGGCTCGGTAAAAGCATCCCAGCTACAGGAGCGGCCAGCTGCTTCGGTAAATGAAGCGTTATCGGGTCGTATTGCAGGTGTGCAGGTTACAACCAACTCTGGTCGCCCCGGTGGGCAAACCCGGATTCGCGTACGCGGTTTCAGTTCAATAAACTCATCGAGCAATCCTTTGTATGTGGTAGATGGAGTATACTTGCCTATCGGTAACCAAACGCTCAATAGTAATTCTATTGACTATATCAACCCAAATGATATTGCTTCGGTAGAGGTGCTGAAAGACGCATCGTCAACAGCCATTTATGGAGCACGGGGTGCTA
>DASUVL010000612.1:0-4473 GCA_036379015.1 Niastella sp. | reverse complement strand
TGAACATGATAAAAGGCGATTGTGTTTTGCGATCTATTTCCAGCGCAAATATCTTAGCTGCCATGATCGCCATTTCCCGGCCGGCATGTTTTTCAACCAGGTGTAGCAACATGTTCCAGTAAGAAGTAGCGCCACCGCTTGAATACAAGCCTTGTTGTTCGGTCACGATCCTGCCATCAACCAGCGTTACTTCAGGGAACATTTCCCGGAACTCGTTCGCCGTTCGCCAGTGGCTGGAGCATTCTTTTCCATTTAAAAGCCCGGTAGATGCCAGCAGAAAAGCGCCGATGCACAAGCTGGCCACTTCTGCACCCTGCTTATATTGGTCCACAATCCAGGGGAGAAAAGCCTCATTCTTTTTGATGGCAGCATGCAGGTCGCCGCCGATCGCCGGCACCAGGATCAGGTCGGTTTTTTTGACATCCCCGATCAATACATCGGCATGCACCGTAAAAGTGCCATTATGCAATTGCACTTCTTTGGTGAGCCCTACCAGTTGCACTTTAAAGGCCGGTGGTTTGCCTGCTGATTCCAGGAAATCATTTACGCCGGTGAAAAGAATCCGCGGGTCTACAATGCTGGCCATCACAGAATCATTCGGAATAAGAATGCTGATATGTTTCATAAATTATATAGCAATAAGTCGTTATGTAAAACAGCTTAAAGCTGTAAGCTTCAAGCTGAAAGCAAATACAAAAACAGTCTGTAATCATGTATTTCGCGTTCAGCGTTTTGCGTTGAGCGTTTAGCTTGTCTTTCGTTAAAGGTAAGAAACAATAAAGTCGCGAACAACCCTCCAGGAAGTCATTTTCACACTCCGTCAAACCTAATAACCGTTGGTACATTTGTATTACCAAACCGTTAAACAATTCTACCATGAAAAAGATAGTAAAAAGTACCCTGTTTTTGGGGATGTTGACACCTCCTTTTCTCGATACGCCCATACCAAAGAAGTAAAAACTGATAAAGTAGTGGAATATGCGAAAAGTAATTGTATCCATAAACGTGACACTGGATGGTTTTATGGCCGGACCCCAATGTGAGCTGGACTGGCATTTTAAAAGCTGGAATGAAGAGATGGCGCGGGCAACAGCAGAACAACTAAGCAAAGCAGATACCATTTTACTGGGGGGCATTACCTATAGAGGCATGGCGCAATACTGGAATACGAACCCGGTTAACATGATAAGACCACGCGAGGACCTGGATTTTGCCTCTATGTTGAATAGTTATCCCAAAGTGGTTTTTTCAAAAAGCATGTCAACCGTTACCTGGAATAATGCAAGATTGGCCAAAAGGGATATTAGTGAAGAAGTGAATGAACTAAAGCATCGTAATGGGAAAGATATGATCGTGTATGGAAGCGGGAAAATTGTAGCTGCGTTAACAAAGCTTGGCCTGGTCGATGAGTTCCGGATGTGGGTGCATCCTGTTGTGATCGGTTGTGGCAAGCCGGTATTTAAAGAGTTAACCCATATTCTGGATCTGGAATTGTACAAAACAGAAACCTTCAGTTCGGGCGTTGTGATCTTATTCTATACGGTAAAATGAAAGTAATAAAGACCTGTCAGGTCCGCAGCAGCATCTAGATAAAACAAGCTGTTAAAGCGAACCTGACAGGTCGTATTTGTTATCAAACATAAAACTGTTCTGAAACGATCTTACCGTCTTTCACCTGGTAGGCGCAAAGCTCGGTCATATCCATTCGCTCTTTATTCTTCATAGTAACATCCATGCGCATGGTACAGGCAAAAGAAGTGGTAGCCACCAGGGGCTCCGATACTTCAAGTGTATGCATGGTATCTACCATGGAAGTAAACTTGTGGCCTTTTTCAATAATGGCGGGCAAACCCTTTGTTTCCTTTTCAAAGGCGGGGGATGCATATGGCTCAATACTAATGGCCTCCCCGGCAAATAATTCCTTCTGGGCTGTTTCAAATTCGCCTTTGCGGCAAAGCTCAACCAGGCGGTTAGCAATCTGATTCGTTGTCATGGCAATGTATTTTCTATGAAGCTACTCAAAAAATATACCCGTTGTTTTAAAATTGTATGAAGCTATCATCAATTATGATCGCCATTACCAATCGACTTCAGCTTTTCCGGATCAAGTACATTACTGATCTGGAATATTTTATTACTCCCCGGTTCAATACCAAATACCTGGCAGATGGTCAATTTATCCCCGTTATAGAATAATAAAGCCGGTTGATGATTAATTTCCCCAGTAGTAACTGTTAAACCCATATCGTATTTATGATATACAAAAACGAGCAGATCGGCCACTTCCTGAATACCCGTGCAGTGTTTTGCAAACACTTTCATATTGGAACCACCATCGGCATAAAAGGCAATATCTTCTGCCAGTAAACTTTCCAGTGTTTTTGTATCCCGGCCCCTTATGGCATGCATGAATTTTTCGAGAACGGCCGGGGTTATGGCTTCTTTTTTGGGCGTTGTTACCGGTTCATGTACCTGGTCGATCTTTTGTTTGGCTCGGCTGAGCAATTTGCGGGAATGGTCAACCGAAACAGTTAGTGTGTCGGCAATTTCCTCATGCGAATAGGCAAAGGCTTCTTTTAAAATAAAGACAGCCCGTTCTTTGGCATTGAGTTGTTCCAGCAGGATCAGCAGGGAATACGAAACAATTTCGCTGAGGTTTATGTTCGTATCCGCTCCTTCCGTATCAACCGGTTCAGGTAGCCACATATCGCCCAACTGCAGTTTTTTTCTTTTATTTTTGATATTGATAGATTGATTGATGACGCTGCGGATAAGATAGTTCTTAGGGTCTTCTATGTCTTCTTTTCCGGCAGTCAAAAATTTATACAATACATCCTGTATGGCGTCTTTTGCGTCCTCAGCGGTTCCCAGAATATTATAGGCGTAAGGGAACAACATGTGTTGATAATCTTTCAAGTGCTACTATTTTATTTTTTTATTGCCACTGCATCAATTTCCACCAGCATATTATCAAGCGCCAGTCTTGGTACGGGTATCAATGTGTTGACCGGGAAATTTTTATCGGGCCACATTTTTTCGAACTCCGCTATAATAATATTTAATTTATCTGCATCATGATCTACAACCAGCGTAGTTACTTTTACCACAGCACCCATAGCCAGTTGTTGCGATTGCAGGGCGATCTGAATGTTCTTTAATGCGTGTTTAACCTGGGTACGAAAATCATTGCTCAGTTTGCCTTCCTTATTTTCTTCGCCACCTTGTCCGGCCACAAACACCAACTGACTACCGGCGGGAACAACGGCTACATGCGAAAAACCATACGGCGCCGGGTTGAACAATGCATCGGGATTGTGAAATTTTTGCGAATATCCTTCATTCATGATTAATAAAGTTATCAGTATTGAAATTATATTTTTCATTGTTGTTTTTACAGTTACCGGGTTAACCAATTGGATAATACCTTTTGCAATGCAGGCACAATGACGTACACCGCTATTGGTACAACAATCAGCGTAGATACCATTGTTCGCAATGGCAGGGGATTTATTTTTTCAAAGTGGTTACCAAATAGGATTGCTATTAAGGTAACCGTTGGATAAATGGCTATCCAGATGAGGATAGCCATTTTCCATTTTTTGGGTGGTTTTGTCATGGTTGTTTTGTTATTCAAGGATTACAGTTCGGGGTTATTAATTGAATTGTCCCACTTTATAGTCACCAGGTACAGTTCTCCATGCTTTGTTGAGCCTGTTCCAGCTATTGATGGACACAATGGCCATGGTGAGATCGGCTATTTCGGCCTTGTTAAAAAATTGGGTCAACGTTTCGAATAATTCATCGCTAACATCCTGCTGAGGCATATTAGTTACTGCCTCCGCATAAGCCAATGCGGCTCTTTCTTTATCACTATAATAAGGGCATTCTTTCCAGGCTGGCAGGGAATACAGGCGTTGTTCTGATTCACCCAGGGCAATGGCATCTTTGTGATGCATATCAAGGCAATAAGCACAACCATTAATTTGTGAAACCCGGTATTTTATCAATTCCTGCAGTTTAAGATCCAATCCGGATTTGTGGAGGTACATCCCTGTTTTAAACAAACCATCGAATAAACCTTTTGTCGTGTCTGTAAATGCAATTCTTTGTTCCATTGTATTTGTTTTTTATTGTTTTAAGACGTTGTACGGTAATAAAACAAAATGGAGGAACAAAACGTGACAGGAATTTGAAACTTTTTTAAAAACTTAGATTTTGGGTAGAAAAGCTGAACTGCGATTGGTGTTAATTTTAACCTGGAAGGAGTTATTCAATCCATTAATTAATATATAGATAACCATAAGCGTGAGATAAGCTTGATTACTGTCAAGATTTACGATTTGGAGTCTTATTTGTTGGAAGATGCTAAGTAAATTAGTAAATTTAGTGCGTGAATTAACTGAAACTATTGGTTAATGTAAACCTTACCAGGCAATGGGTAAAGAAAACAAATCTTCACAAAAGAAAACATTC
>DASUVL010000611.1:0-3274 GCA_036379015.1 Niastella sp. | reverse complement strand
CCAAATGGCGCTGGTGGTTGTCCATTGACTGTTTATTGCATCCCACACATAACTGTATGCATCACGCTTGGTTTGCAAATAGGCATCACCTGTACGCATTTTGGGAGTAACAGACCAGCCATTATATCCATAATACGTATTGAAATCGATGGCTAATTTTCCTGCTTTCCCGCTTTTTGTGGTAATGATAATTACACCGTTTGAACCTGCTGAACCATACACAGCAGTGGAAGAGGCGTCTTTCAATACTTCAATAGACTCAATATCGTAAGGGTTCAGCGTAGCGTAATCGCCAGGCAAACCATTGATAATAAACAACGGCGTGCCGCTGGCATTGAACGATCTGTTACCACGCAGTTGTATGTTAAGATTGGCTCCGGGTTGACCTGATGGACGCGTAATATCCAAACCGGCCACTCTTCCCTGCAGCGATTCCATAGGGTTGGGGCCTGGGCGGGCGGTGATCTCCTCGGGTTTTACTGATACAACAGCTCCGGTTAGATCTCTCCGTTTGGATGTACCATAACCGATCACAACAACTTCCTCCAGTTTTGCATCAATTGGGTTTAATACAATATTGATATTTGCATTTTTCCCCACAGTTACTTCCTGCTGCAGATAGCCGACAATTGAAAAAACGAGTACATCTCCTGCATCTGCATCAAGACGGAACTCTCCCGACGCATTTGTAGTGGTTCCTACTTTGTTTTTACCCTTAATTACAACAGAAACATTGTCGAGCGGCACTCCTTTTGCGTCAACAACAGTTCCGGTAATGGGTGGCGGAGCTATTACAGGTTGCTCTGCATACCCGGCCGGGAGCTTCCGGGACAGCACTATTGTTTTACCCGTGATGGAATATTCCAGGGGTTGATCTTTAAGGATGATATCCAGCACATCCGTCAATGGAAGGTTGTTTGCTGATATGGTGACGGTTTTTGATTCATCCAGATCTCGCTTGTTATTGAAAATAACGTAACCGGTTTGTTTTTCAATAGCGGAGAATACCCGCTTCAACGGCAGGTCCTTTCCGGAGATGGTGATGGTTTGGGCTGTTCCCTCAGCATGGGCAGAGAAGAAAGCAATGGCAATAAAAAAAATAGTCAGTTTCATCGCTAGAACAGTAGTTTTTCCGATGAAGCGATAGGATTTCATGGCATTTGATCTTATCGCAAGCAGCGTTTTAATGATGGCTCCGGTGAACCTACACACACTGTCTGGCAACTGATTAGCCAGGTAATGACAGGGCATAGAAAATCCGGAACCAATTGATTTTTTTTGCATAAGTTGCAAACGTTTGGTTGTTAAAAAATGGAGACTAGAGACTTTCGTTTTGGGCAACTAAACTTTCTTCCGGAAGTGCTAACGACACTTCCGGTTTGGTTTTACCCACCATCTGTTATGTAATGTTTGATTTTTGCATAGCAATCGTTTTAAATCGTGAAACGGGAAATGTGAAAGGGTCTCCTACATTCGAGATTGCGGCTTCGGCAATCGTGAATCGGCAAACGGCAAATGCTCAATTCTTTACCTCGCTACTTATTTCTTACACCCTGTCTTTTACTTTATCAACTATATCAACTTTTCAACCCTGTCAACCTTTCAACTCGTCAACTTCATCACCTCTATCAACTCATCAAGACCCAATCACCAACTTCCTTCCTTCCAACCGGCACTTGACACCAATCTTTTCTAATATAACCACCAGATCATTCAACGTGACATCTTTGGTCATCTTCCCGTTCAGCTCAATATTAGTCGGGATCCCTTTTTCATAGACGACTTCTATATCATACCAGCGTTCGAGCTGATACATAGCATCCACGAATGCGATATTATTAAAGTCGAAAACATTATTCTTCCAGGCCATCACTTTATCTACATCGGTATTGCTGATCACGGTAACCCCTTTCTGATTGGCCGCTTTTTTTGCAGCCGTGTCTTTAGGAAGCACCCCAATCACTTGCAGTTTTTTCTCACCAACCAGTATTTGCGCCTGCTGACCGGGCTTCAGGATAACCGAGTTTTTAGCAGTAGTTTCCGACTTCTTACCTCCGACTTCCGACTTCACAATTACCGAGCCTTCCAGTAAAGTGGTATTAATGACCGGCTCATTTTCATACGCTTTCACATTGAAATGCGTTCCCAGCACCTCTATTTCAGCCTGATCATGTACGTTTACTTTAAATGGCATTTTTTGCCCCGAGCCAAGCCGAAGGGTGGCTACTTCAAAATATACTTCTCCTGTTACTGTAACCTTGCGTTCATTGCCTGTAAATGTGGTAGGGTATTGAATGGAGCTGGCACTGTTCAGCCAGGCTTCTGTTCCGTCGGGTAGTATCAAATGGAACTTACGCGCTTTGGGGGTAGACATGATGTTGTAAACAGCTTCGCCTCCCCTACCCTCGTAAATCAGTGTACCGTTGACGATGGTAGCTGTTGTACCACCCTGCCGGGCCACTACACCATTTTGTATACTATCTAATAATATCTGTGAACCATCGGCAAGGGTTAAAATGGCGCCATCTTTTCCAGGCAAAATTTCAGCGGAGCCGGTAACATGCGTGGGAGAATTTGTTTTGATCAGGAGATAAGCACCAACGGAGAGTAGCACGATGATGGAAGCGGCAACCCACCAGCGACGCAGCAAGGGAAGGCGCCGTACCTTTACCGGTTCTATATGTTGTTGGTGAAAGGTGTCTTTTATTTCCAGGAAAGCGCGCTGCCAGTAATCGTAATTATAGGGTTCAATATGTTTTGAAGAAACCGGATCTTCCTGTGCAAGAAAATGATCTGCCAGGGCGATCAACTCCCCGGTTTGGTCAGCATTGATGATCGCTGCTATCCGGGAATAGTCATCTCTGGTGGCATTACCAGCCCTGGCTTTCTCCAACAGTTCAAGCAGTTCGTTTGTAAGGAAATTATCCATGACATTATTGAATTATGAATCAAAAGGGCAGCCTGCACTACCCCCTTGTTAATAATGTACCATGGGAAATGAAAACATACCTAGTGTTGTCAAAAAAACTTAAATAATAATGCCTGCAATGAGCAGGGCGGGTAGCAGAATGCCATGTTGTGCCAGATATTCCTTGACGAATTTTACGGATCGAACGAGTGAATTACGAACGGTTTGTACAGAGATTCCCAATTGGTCAGCTACTTCTGCAGCTTTCAGCCCGGTTTCGCGGCTCAGTTGAAAAATTTTCCGGGCCTGCTCCGGTAACAGCACGGTGGCCTCGCGGATGAGCCGTGCCGTCTCATGCAGGGAAAC
>DASUVL010000610.1:0-5225 GCA_036379015.1 Niastella sp. | reverse complement strand
AAAACACAGAATATCGCCTTTCCAAAACAGCCACGCTTACCCTCGCTTCATTTGGACAGCCATTGGAAACACAGCCTTGTGTGTTTATAGATGCCACCAGAAAATTTCAAACAATAACCGGCATAGGTGGCGCCATTACAGATGCCAGCGCCGAAACATTTGCCAAATTATCTGCTGCCAGCCAGGAGGAGTTGATAAACGCTTACTTCAATACAGCAAATGGGATCGGCTATTCACTGTTGAGAACGAATATGAACAGTTGCGATTTTTCAAGCGACAGCTATACCTATGTTGCCGACAATGATGCAGCATTGAAAACTTTTAATATAAAGCATGATGAGGCATATCGGATCCCCATGATCAGGCGGGCAATGGCAACCGCAGGTGGCAAGATACCATTGTTTATAAGCCCCTGGAGCCCGCCGGCCTTTATGAAAGATAATAACAACATGTTGCAGGGCGGAAAATTGAAAGAGACCTATAAACAAAGCTGGGCAAACTACTTTGTGAAGTATATAAAAGCCTATGAAGCAAAGGGCATTCCCGTATGGGGCCTGACTGTTCAAAATGAACCCATGGCAAAACAACGCTGGGAGTCGTGCATTTATACCGCCGAAGAAGAACGGGATTTTATAAAGAAATATTTAGGACCAACCCTGCAGCAACAAGGCCTGGGTAACAAAAAACTGATTGCGTGGGACCATAACCGCGATCTGTTGTATCAGCGGGCGACTACTATATTAAACGATCCTGCTACCGCCCGGTATGTATGGGGTATAGGTTTTCACTGGTACGAAACCTGGACCGGCAGCGCCATGCAATTTGAGAACCTGAAAAGAGTGCACGAAACATTTCCTGATAAGAATCTCATTTTTACCGAGGGATGTGTGGAAAAATTTGATATGAACCGGATAACCGACTGGGCGATCGGTGAACGATATGGTTACTCTATGATCAATGATTTTAATAATGGTACGGTTGCCTGGACTGACTGGAATATTCTGCTTGATGAAACCGGCGGACCGAACCATGTAGGCAATTTTTGTTTTGCCCCTGTGCATGCCGATACCAAAACAGGCAAATTGATTTATACGAATGCCTATTATTATTTAGGGCATTTCTCGAAGTTTATCAAAGCAGGTGCCCGGCGTATAGGCAGCGTTTCCAGCCGCGATAAACTGGCAACAACCTCATTTATAAATCCTGATGGTAAGTTGATTGTGGTGGTGTTAAACCTATCGAACGATGCGGTTGAATATAACTTATGGCTACAAGGAAATGCAGCTGCGATCAATAGCCTGCCCCATTCAATTACCACATTGGTTCTTGAGTAATATTTATCCTGAACAAAAGATATGGTTTCTAAAAGAAGAATGAGGTGCCTTATGGGACACCTCATTCTTTTGATCTGGATAAGTTAGCTTTTATTTCGCTATTATTTATAAGTTGTATTGAACTGGCCATTTTTGATCACTACGCTGTCATTAGCACTTGTCCAACCATAAATTACTCCATCAAATTTACCGGCGATTTTTTTGCCCGACTTATCGTAGGAGCTAACAGTCACTAAGCCGTGCGTATTGGTAGTAAAGCTTGCATATATGACATTTTTTTTATGATCATAATAGTACATATCCAAATCCTCAAAATCATACGTCGAATTAACTGTAGCAACATCTGGGATGTTAATTATTATGTATGAAGAGTCTTTCAAACCTTCAAGGGCAATCATACCATTAGTTGCAACGCCTGTCACTGTTGAAAAATCAATTGATGTACCGTTCACAGTTGCGCTCATTGGTTTTGGATCGTCGTCTTTGTCTTTTTTACAGCTGGTTACACTAATAGATAAAGCAAGGGCAAATGCGGTTGATAATGCCAGTAATTGGCGAGATTTGTTCTTCATAACTTTTTTTAAAGGTGATATAAGTTTTTGGACCACAAAAACGGGCAGGTGTAATCTTTATTGTTACCGCTTACTTCCATCAACCGTAACCGTGTGTATTAGGTGTTTGGTTTTATTTGTTTTTATGCCTGGTAGGTGTACAAATATTCGGATTGCATTACACACTTATTGGCTTAAACAACACACTTAATGCTTAAAATGCACGCTTATAAAAAAATGCTACTGCTAATAAAAATTAAGAGTAGTTTCCGTTTTTTTGCATGTCAATACCAGATTGACTAAAAATATTTTTTTTAGTATCAGGAAATGTTTTCAACAATGATTAATCAGTTCGACACAGCTGGTGTGAAGAAGGCCCTGCCGCAGGATATGTCATTGCAGTTTACATACCAGGTGTGTTAGCGGTATAATGTAGGAAAAACGAAAATGTTATCGGGATATCAAAAGCTTACTGACCAAACCGTTGTTTCAACATCGCCAGTTCAGCTTCTATATTCACCAGTCGTTTATAAATTTCCCCAGGTCCGGGCAGTTGCTTTGTCCACCGTTCAACAACATACCAGATCTCAGTAACTTCATCCACATCCAAAACCATGGTTGGAAATTCGCCGGTTGGATTATTATCGCTTTTCACAATGATCTTTCCTTCATGATGACGGTTGATCAACCGTTTAATTAATACGCCAGAGAAACGGGTAACGAGCACGTAAACGCGGTCGTCGCGAACTTCAGAAATGTCGGCCCAGCGGGCAATGACCCGGTCAGCATCCTGCAAGGTCGGAAACATCGAATGCCCTTCTACTTCAAATATCCGGTAAGTACCATTGGTATAACCGGGTAACCTGTAGGCAGATAAGGATTGAATAAATTGAGCATCACCATATCCTGATAAATAACCAGCCCTGGCCTTTACCGGAACATATATAATGTTTTCTTCACCCTGGCTATCTACGGTGATAATTTTTGGCGCCTGGAACCGGCGATAAGGAAACAGGGTGTTGCCAACCACAGAAACCGGCATATCATCATCGATAGGCGGTAGAATTTGGCCGGTTTGCGGAGTGGTGTTTCCGCCTGTTTTTGTGACTTCCTTTTTCTCATCATCTTCCCGGTATTCAATAAGGGCTCCTTTTGACAGGTCAACGCTCAGTAACTCGTCAATCGAAATGTCGAAAAATGAGGCAATTTTTTCTAATGTGCCCAAATCCGGCTCAGAATGGGTGGTTTCGTAATTTGAAAAGGTATTACGCTTCAAACCCAGCGCCGTAGCGACTTCTATTTGGGTCAACCCCTTTTTTTTCCTTAAGAAAGATAGATTGCTTGCAAAAAAAGTTGACATAAAGTAAATTTTTTGCCTCAAATATTAGAAATGTCGAAAAATGAGGCATATATTTGCTGTATCAAATAGCGATACAAATATGCAAGGGGCTAAAAGTATGCAAAAATACGACGAAACAGCACTACGCGGGTGGTGTGTGACAATTCTTGAGGCAGATATTTATGTGGTTATGACTGACCGGGTTAGAAAAGAAATGCCTTATCGCTTCATGCAGGCTTTATTCCCAAAATCGACTCCTTGTGCTGATGAAACCTTTAAAGACCCCTGCTAAAGCCGTTGAACTTTTACCGTGAATTTGATTGGAGGGAATTATCTGATTAATCAATGCTTTTAAGCTGCCTGATCATGACATATATATTATTACAAAATAATCCGGCTGCAGCGCTCAAATCGCAAATATGTGATTGGCTTAACTGGAGTGATCTGGAATATGGAGAATTTCAATATCAGTGCGGCTGTTTGTATCTGCAATATTATATATCAAAAGATCCCGAGGCTATTGACGAAGTGATTCAGCACTCCATTTTCTGGGAGTGGTGGAAAAGCGAATGGCTTGACAGGGATTATGTAATCACCGGCACCCTTATGAAATGTTGTGAGCTTTCTATTGAAGAGAAAAGAATGTTGTATCTCAATTGGCACGATGCACGTGTATTGGCTAATGAGCTTTCAGGGGTCGGATTAATAATGAGCAACGGTTACAAAATAATGATTAGAGAAATTATAAAATCGGAAGTATTATGAATGTACTCACAAAAAAAGAGTTATCAATCGTAAGCTATGCAATTACGCGTGCACAATTTGAAATTCAACAACAAGTGGGCATTGATGTAGTATTGGTTCCACGCTATCCGAATAAATTGGTGGAAGATGACCTGAAACGATTATTCGAAGCGATGTGTGAATGCTGGAATGTTCAGCTTTCATGGGTAAGTGATAAAAGCAGGGCGAACGACAGACCCATTATGAGAAAATTATTATGGATGGCTGGCAAAAAGAGGTTTCCGCACATCTCCTATTGTTTGCTGGCAAAGCGTACAGGGGCTACCGATCATGCCGGTGTAATTAAAGGTATTCGCAGTGGATACAACTGGCTGGATGCGCAGGACGAAAAGTTCCTGAAATATTATGAACCTGTAAAAGGCTATTTCGAAGTAATTGATTGTAACAAAAATTAAAAAAGTATTGCTATGAAAACGGTTCCTTCAAATGTTGTAAAACAAAAAGTTGCTACTGACTCCAACACAAACAAAAGCTATCTATTTTATAACCAAATAAATTCAAAAAATATGATACGCGAAAAACGAAGAGTGATCAACAACGTTGATTATGAACAAGCCCAGGAAGCCTCGGCCAGGTATGCAGAAATATCTGCCAGTCTGAGATCTATCGAAGCGCAAATGAATGAGCGCATCAATAGCATACGAGATGAGTTTCAGGATGAGATCATTTATCTCAGCCAGGAAAAGGAAAAACAATTTGAAGTGTTGGAAATGTATGCAAAAGAACAAAAAGACAACTGGGGCAAACGTAAAAGCCTTGATTTATTACATAGCATCATTGGCTTTCGTACAGGCACGCCCAAGGTTACCAAAGACAAAAAATTTAGCTGGGAAAACGTACTGGAATTGGTTAAAGAAAAATTCCCTGCCCTGGTACGGGTAAAATGCGAGCTTGATAAAGAAGCCATTATTTCAATGCGTGAGGATAAGGAATTTCTCAACCTGCAAAAAGCATGTTTTGTAGATGTGGTACAGGAGGAAACGTTTTTTGTAGAAGCTAAAGTGCAGGAGTTACAAAAATTGCAACGAGCATAGTGCGCCATTAAAAAGATTTTCAGGGCTCTGATTAAAAATTCTTGTTTCATAGCTAGTAAGTAAGCCGTCCTGTTTCTACAGAATGGCATTTATTTCCTTATCGCTACGCAATAGTAAAAAGTGATCACTCGAAATATGTACCATTGACCTGAATCCTATGCAA
>DASUVL010000609.1:0-4114 GCA_036379015.1 Niastella sp. | reverse complement strand
GGGAAAAACAGGATACAACTGTGGTACTTCTGTGTTGTTCACCCGTTCCCAAACTTTGGCCGGAGCAATGGTGGTATAGTTACCAAATTGTCTGTAGTTCATGGGTGGTATACGCGATAGCATCAACTGCCAGTTGGCCCGTGAGGAATCTGCCAGGTATTGCGATGGCAATTCCAACAGTCTTGTTAGTATGGTGCGCAATGCCGCAATCGTGCTGGTAGGGTTGTACGCCATTTTGTAAGTCTCGGCAGCAGAACCAGGATATATGACCAGCTGGCCGTTGCCATCCAGTGTTTTTCTTCCCCGTTTACCAGCCAGGTATTGATAGTGCTCATGGAAAAAACGAAGACAGCTTTCGATAAACGGAATATATTCCTGGATGTTATTGCCGGCATACCGTTCTGTCTCCAGCATCATCAAACAAAACTCCAGTACGGTATCCCATTCGTATTCCAGCCATGCATTATATTCAAGTCCTTTATCGGCATCAGTTGGTCGCTTCCAGCCATATTCGGTGCAATTGGGTAAACCAAAATTCTCCAATTGCTCGGCAAAGCAGGCGCCTTTATGGTTCCAGTATGTTTCACTGCGCAACTCAGCATTACGAAGGATACGCAGGTAAAAATCGAATTGGGGTTTCATCAGGTCGTAGTCCCCGCTTTTCAGCATAGGGAAATAAACCAGTCGCTGGTTCTGAGCGGTATGGATACCACCGCCCCAATTGCGAAAATCGGGCGTGAAGCGCAAGGTGCTATCTGTCGATGATGGGTCGTAGGTAAAAAGACCGCCGTTGAATTTCGTTGGATAATTTCCAAATGCATTACACCCCAGCATATAGCGGAACAGCTGGTAATTACGGCCCGTTTGCCAAATGGCAGAACCGGTATCGGGCTTGTTTGGTTGCAGGTAAATAAAGCTGCGTTGCCAGTATTGTTTCCACCAGTTGCGGGTCTCCTGCCAGGCGGTTTTTGCCTGCTTGCCGGCATCAGTTGCTACTTGTTGAAGACCAGCTAGCCAGGTTTCGGTGGAAGGTGTTTGTGCAGTATGTAATAAAACGGTAATGTGATGTTCGCGGGTTGCTTTTTTGCTTTGCAATTTCCAGCCGGTGAAATCGGTATCCATATACGTGCCCGTATATGTGCCCGCCGGTTGTAGATTGTTTCCCTGCAGCATGCCGCCAAATGTGAGATCCGCAATCGGGTTATATAACTTATCTTTTACAGCATCCAGTCCTTGTTGTTTTACGGTAACATCAAAAATATTTTGCACATCAGCGCGGTTGCGATGGTAAAACAACACCTTACTCCCTGTAAAGTCAATATTATCTTTATTGGTAATGACCGGAGCAGGCGGTGCCCATTTGTACGAATTGGCATTATTCGCTTTACCGGTATTGGTTCGGTTGGTATAGCGCCAGCTCTCATACGCCACATCGGTTTTTACCGCTGTATTAGCTGAAACATCAATATGAATGACCGGGCGAAAAACATCTACCCATACTTTTATGGTTGTTTGCAGGCGGCCGTTCCGGCCTTCGATTTGTATATAACCTTCTTCTAATTTTAATTCCTGTTTAATGTATTCACCGTCAAAGGCGTTGGGTGTGCATTTGACACGTATCCTGCCTGGTTTTAGCAAAGCATTGTTCTCGTCGAAGCTGCCGCTTTTGGCCATATACAAGAGAAGTTCCCCTTTTTCTACCCATACATTCAATCCGATATCACCACCGCCACAGGGCATTGAGCCGGCGGCATTCTGGCTTTGTGAATTCCATGTAATGTTGTAAGATGGCAAAACAGACTGAGCCGGTAAAACCAGCGGTAAAAGGTTGCCAATGAAAATACCTGTTAAGAGAAGTACGTTTTTTGTGATCATGGGCTGTAATACAATTCAATGTTCCCGGTTCCTGGATCTCAACATATAGCATAAAACTAAGAACTGAGAATCAGCGAATGTAAGTATCTTGCCGTAAATTCTTTTGTTATACCATATGAATGCAAAAAATAAAGAAGGCTCCCATAAAAACATCTGGTATGGCATTGGCCGCCAGCGTATAGAGATACCCAAAACAGTACTGAAACAGAAGGTACAATCGAACCCCTTGTTGAATCAGTTGTATGTATGCAGCCTGGGTTATTATCCAAACGCTCGCGGTCATTATACTTACCGGAAGAAAGGGTTACCGGAAAACTTTTTATTTTATTGTGTTGATGGCGCTGGCTGGTATCAGATAGGGGATAAGAGATCGGAAGTAGGGCCTAACCAGTTTTTTATTTTACCACAAAACGTTGAGCATGCCTACGCCAGTGCCGAAGATAATCCCTGGAGTATTTACTGGATCCATTTCGGCGGCGAGTCACTTCCGCGTTTTAATGAGTTGCATGCGGTACAAAAACATTTCAAACCTTTTTATATAAAGAGCAGTGGCGAGATCAGTATCATGTTCTCCAGAATGTACAAAGCATTGGAATTGGGTTATAGTACCGACAATCTCATCTTTGCCAATTTGTGTTTGCCGCATTTCCTGAGCCTGTTTATATATAATTCGAAGCATACCACCGTTAGTCCAACCGATAAAATGGATGTGGTTGATAGTGCGATCCTGTATATGCAGGAGAAGATCAATGAGAATATTTCCCTGCAGGACCTAAGCAGTCATTATAATTATTCTGCCTCCCGGTTCTCCAGTTTGTTTAAACAAAAGACCGGATATGCGCCGATAGATTATTTCATTCAGATGAAAATGCAAAAAGCCAGCCAGCAGCTCGACTTCAGTAGCAGCTCGGTGAAAGATATTGCCTTGAGTATGGGATTTGAAGATCCGTATTATTTCTCGAAAAGATTTAGAAAGATTATTGGTTTGTCTCCCAAGCAATATAGATCACAGAAGAAGGACTAGCTCTGCCAATATTGAATATTAAATGTCCAATGATGAATGTCCAATTGTGTTTTACTTCAACATTCAATATTCAATATTGATTATTCAATATTTATCTGCGTGATCTAACCCACAGTATCAATCCAATCCCAATCATCAACACCTGCATCGCCGCCCAAACCATCGTACTCGTGTCTCTGGCCGATTTACCGGCCCAATCCATAAAGTGATGTTTATGGAACAAAGCAAATGAATACCCTTCTGCCAGATCGCTGCCGCTAACCTTTACCGATAATCTGCCAGTTGCCGTTTCTACAAAATACCGGTCATCATGGTTTGCCGCATAACTTACCCGCCATACCGGTAATCGTTTATCGGTAAAATTATATTCCTCATTGAATTTAGTAACTGGTGTAACAGACTGGATACTGTTCGCTTCCTTATTGCTGAACCGGTTGGCCAGCCAGGCTGCATATTTTTCTTCCCCCTTTGCTAGTACGGACTGATCGGTGGTATTAACAAACGTCACTTCTGGTACCGGCGCTGCCATACTTTTCATGGCGGGCATGGGCTTGTGTGTGCTATGTGGTTTATTGACGGGAATTGTAATAATCCGCCACCAGGTTTGCTCATCCATTTTCACCAGGCCGATATTACTGATCGGTTGATGCACGATCTGTTGCAGCCGGGCAAGATCAAAGTTGATGATAGGGGAGAACTGGTTGCTGATAAAGAAAGCATTCCGGTCATCGGGTTTGAACTTGGCAAATGCATGCCAGGCGCCGCTGAATGACCAGGCCAATGTAAACAGAGCGCCCACAATGGCCGTATACCGGTGATTACGCCGGGCTTTTAGCAACGTATGCCCGTTTGCTTTTTTGGTTTTGGTAATGAAAAAAATATAGATGCCTAATATGGACGTACAAAATGCCAATAGGCATATGGCTATAATGAAAACCAGTTTGGTATTGCCCAATGCATCGAGCCACGACCAGGTATGCAGCCATTGAAAAATGGTGTCAAACGTTGCCCGTCTGTTATCCATGGCAAAAGCAAAACGATCCTGCGTAGTCTCCACATACACTCGTATGCCATCGGGCCGGTGAAAGGCCACTCTGTATACGGGTAATATTCTATTGACATACTTATACTCATTATCAAATGCAGTTAAGCGGGAAACGTTGGCTACTTTGCTGCCGGTGATATTGGTTAATACGCAAGCCGTAGCGGCATTAC
>DASUVL010000608.1:0-2521 GCA_036379015.1 Niastella sp. | reverse complement strand
ACCTCGATAGCAGGTATGGCATTCAGCAATTAAATGGCCTGGATGATGATAATATGCTTGAATCAGGCCACGATGTTTGGGCAACATGGACTTCAAGTGGTAGCAGGTACAGAACGATACCACTCCATATTGCTAATTTTTATAAGGAAAATAAAATAAATGAGATCCAGGATTTTTTATTGGTCCTGATCTCAACACAGCCACTGGATGTGTCGCCTTTAACGCAGCCCGATTTGAAACCCATTCGGGAAGTTTCCCGGGCTGTGAGTATTGAGGAATCAAAACATAGTTTTGTATTGCCTGAAGGGGATTGGACTGTTCGGAAAATTCCCATCAGGATAGTGTATGACGACCGGGATTTTGAGCAAATAGTAAAGGATACGGTGGCCAGCAAACCCATTCAGGTACCGGGTGACTTGCATAAGAACCGGTGGGGGAAAAAAACAATCAACAATGGGTTTATATTATCAGCCGAAGTAACAGAAAAAACCCTGGGGCTATTTAGGGTACAATTGAAAGTGAGGCACCAGGAGGCGCTACTAAACACAGGTGAGGTGGCGTTTTTATTGCACGACAGTTTTAATACACCTATCAGAATTGAAAATTTTATAAATGGCGTTGCCACTATAGAACTCACCGCTTACGAAGACTTTACCGCCGCTGCTATCATGTTTGACGGTACCGAACTGGAACTGGACCTGAGTGAAATACCAGGTTTGCCGGAAAAATTTTATGCCCTTCATCCCCGCGATAAATTCAAACAACAAGTGGAATCGCTGGTGCAAAAAACAACCATTGTATTTCCTGCTGATCCGCAAAAGGGACGGTGGGGCGGGCAAGCTTCCAGGAACGGTTATACATTATCCGCAACCGTTACACAAAATTTATTGCCCGGCGCATTTGACGTAGTGCTGGAGATTAACACTACTGAACGCGGGGCAACCGGTCAGGTGGCCTTTTTACTGCACGATAGTTTTGCACAACCCATACGCATCAGGAGTTTTGAAGACAATAAAGCCACTGTTGCGGTAACCGCCAGAGAAGACTTCACGGCAGCAGCTATATTGGAAGATGGAACACAGCTGGAACTGGATCTGAGTGAAATGACAGGCTTGCCGGAGGGATTTTATGCAAACGTCATTACCCATGACTTTGAAAAGGAAGTAACGGCGTTGGTAAAAGCAAAAACCATCAGTGTACCCAACGACCTGCAGAAGAACAGGTGGGGTGGGCAGGCTGCCAATAATAGCAAGCAGCTTACAGCCACAGTGACCCCGAAAAATGATTCACACGAAGTAACGCTTACCATTCAGTCACTTACCGGTCCGCCGCTAAATGGAGAAGTCGCCTTTTTTTTACATGATAGCTTCGACAAAGAGATCGTGTATGGTAAAGCGATTGATGGAAAAGCAACCTGTGTACTGAACAGTTATGAGGCATTTACAGTAGGCGCCTACACCGCAGACGGAACCACCCTTGAACTGGACTTAAACCAGGTAACGGGATTTCCGGAAGAGTTTTATTATAAATAGTTATTATTTGTCCCATAGGGATCATAGTGGCCTTTTCATTCTTAATGGATGAAAAGGCTTTCTTTTTTTAAAAAAATGTCAGAAAGTCCAACCTTTTACAATTCACCTGTAGTTTATTATGACGCAGAGGTTATCATATCTGTATCATTTCCTAAAACTAAAGAATCATGAAAAAATTATTGATCCCGTTTTTATTTCTTTCCGCAGTAGTTGGTTTTATGGCCTGTCATAAAGAAATTAGTAGTGATCCCCTTCCGGACAAGGCCTTGTCTATGTTGGCCTTAAATGATAGCACCCCGCATGATACCATTCCGCACGATACTATCCCACATGATACTATTCCGCATGATACCAGCGGCCATGGGGGTGGTATTAAACGCGATACCATATTGCCATTGACTGCCGACCAGATCCATATTACTCCTTCGAAAATTGATAGCGGCGGCGTTTCTGGTTTGGCCCTTTCAGCGATCACTGCAAATAATTATCCCTGTTCCAATAATTATCTGCTTACAGGTTTAGCTACTTTTGGTGGTAATTATACGCTCTTTTTTCCCGGTGTGAATATTCCCGCGAATTGTTCCGGCGGACTGGCACAAGCGCAAGGGACCAGAACACTATTCTCTGTTAATGACGGTTCTCATGTATTTAAGGTAGTATTGAACGGCATTACTTATACCGGTTCCTTTGTAAAAACAGGTAGCCAGTATACCTTTACCTGGCCATATACAAGTGGAGTGACAATTTCACCACTAACCATTAATTAAGAACCCATATTAAATGATAAATTTGCACAGAACCGTTTTTCAACATGAAAAACGGTTCTGTGTATAAAATAGGAAGATTGGATAAATTATTAGATGGCTGCAAAAAAAACGACCCGCAAAGCCAGGAAAAATTGTACAAACAGTTTTACCCGGCTATGTTTGCATTATGTAAATGTTTTTTTTCCGACAACCATGATATTCTTACAGCAGTAAACAATGGCA